>WANO01000059.1 GCA_015521765.1 Desulfurococcales archaeon | reverse complement strand
CCGCATCTATTCTGGAATCTATATCTAGAACCCAAAAACATCACCATCATTAATCCATAGGAGCGATATATTTGATTTATATGTTTTGTGTTTTAGGTGTTCTTGGGCTCTGTATAGTTGGCTAAGCCGGGCATCAAGGAGTGTCTAGCGAGGCTTGAGGGGGCTTACGAGCAGATAGACAGGAGGCTGGAGTCTATAGAGAGGGGTATAGCCGACCTCAGGGAGGAGATTAGGGGGCTTAGAGCATATATAGACACCAAGATTGATGAACTGAGGAGAACAATAAACTACATAGCTCTAGCGTCCATATCCACATTCGCAGGAATAATAGCCACAATACTACTCATAGTCCTGAAGTCCTAACTATTAACGTATGTGTGCATTAGAGGCATTCAGAGCTGTCTATTAGAAGCTTTCATTTTTCCGTTGAATAGAGTGTGGCGATGTGTATTACATTATCTGTATTATGAATTTATATTATGATGATTATATTATGTAGGGTGTGGTCTATTGGAGTATGTTACTGTTTCAGCTAGGATAAGGAGAGACCTTTATGATAAGCTTAAGAGGTATGGCATAGTTATTAGCGATGTTATTAGGAGGGCTTTAGAAGATGAGGTTAAAAAGAGAGAGGAAGAGGAAATCATGGATGCACTAAGAAAGGTGCAGATGACACTAGCGAAGATCCCACCGGAACGAGATAGTTAGCGCCGTAAGAAGCAGCCGTGAAGAGAGATGAATCGCGTTTTCGATGCATCAGCACTGCTGAACGTAATAAGGCTTCTGGGCACAGAATCCTACCAGTATCTTAAAGGTAGCTATATCCTAACGCTCACACTGTATGAAGTTGGCAACGCTCTTTGGAAGGAGACTACATTGATGAATAAGCTATCTATAAGTGAGGCTCAATCACTGATGAATAGTATGGAGCGTGTATTCAGGATACTGAATATAGCGTATCCCCGTAACGTTGCTTTAACGCTGAGGCTAGCCCATGAACTTAGGCTCACATTCTATGATGCATCATACATTACTGTTTCCCATGAGCTAGATGCTGAGCTCGTGACAGGCGATTGGAAGCTTAGGAAGAGAATTGTTGAGAAAAAAGATGTGCTTCTTAAAATTCTAGGTGGTGAGGTAACTATATATTCGACTAGAGAGCTTATTGGGGAGAAGAGAGATTTAAAGAGCTGATGCTCTAATATCTGTATCTCTCGATGATTTTGGATATCTCGCTCGATATGAGTAGCGGATCGATGAATTTTGCCGCTATACCAGCTTTCCTTGCCTGATCTATGAAGCCCCCGATCCTCTCTCTAAACAGCTTGTTTCCAGCCCTATACAGCTCCAGCTCGGTATTGGTTAGGTCTGTGGATGGGATCGGCTTCGGGTAGGTTACATATAGCCACACCAAGGCGTTTTTTAGCTTAAGCATCTTGTCTAGATCCGATATGAGCTTTAGGGGGCCGTCGAACCCAGTAAATATAAAGGCGAGGAACCTGTCTCTGGGGAGCTTAGGCACTATCTTCTTGGTGAATTCTCCAACGACATCGATGTCCTCTGAGGTATGGGAGCCATAGTTTACTGAGGAGATAAGATTAACTATATTTCTATATGTCCTGTAGCCCCTCATGAATCCCGGTGTTGATCTGATGCCGTTTTGGGAATCGATCATTATTAGAGACAGATAATCCCCCCTGAAAGCCAGAAACCTTGAGACTGTAGCTATAGCCCTGGCTATATGCTCGTACGGGGACCCCCGGTAGGGTCCCCTAAACATGGATCTCGATGAGACGATAATGAACATCACGTTCATAGATGACTCCAGCTCAAACTCCTTAACTGAGGGGACCCCGTGCAGGGCTATTGTTCTCCACACGATTTTCCTGAACTCATCCCCCTCCCTATAGTCTCTCACTGAGTAGAATTCCACCCCGTAGCCGGGTGTTCTTGTTCGTGTAGCTCCAAAGTACCTAGCTATACTATATATCCTTCTAACCTCGAACATGCTTTGGCTGGGATAGATCGATACCTCGAACTCTCCTCCTAGAGCCATTTCAGAGGATCTGAACATCCCTAGAGGGTCCCTAACAACAATCATCAAAGGCCCAATCCTGTGCCTTCCAGTCCTCGCCTCAAAAGCCACCCTGAGGTGGATGCATGATTTAGATGGTATAGATACTATTGCGCTGTCCACACCCTCAACTATCTTAAGCTTTGAGTAGCCTTCTATAGATACCTCACTTAGGAGGAGGGGGAGAAAGTGGTTATTGCATACACTGTATACAACATGTATCCTGTTACCCTCTATATCACCCTCCCATCTATACGAGACGCTGAGCTTACTGAGGAGCGCCAGACTGAGATACACGTACCCTCTAGCTATAACTATTAGCGTGAGCAGAAGTATGCCTATAGCCAGCGTGTTCGTGTTGAAGAATATATCGAACGCTACCAAAATACTTCCTAGCATGAGTATCGCTAGCAGTCTGCCGGTTGCATTGATCGATTTAAGCTGTATATGGATATCCTCCATCAGCGATCACGCGGCACCTATAGCTATTTAAGCTCCTTAAGAAGGTCTTGAAGGTCCCTGTATACTGAGGCAATGGCCCTACCCCACCTAACTATCCTCGGGATCCTTACTCGGCCCTCAGCTATATCCATATACTTCACAGCTCGCTTTCTAAACCTATCGGCTTTCCTGTATGGGATGCCTGCCGCAGCCGCCTGCTCTGTGAATCTGGGATCGTATAGGTTTATCCCGAAGAGATCTTCGATAAAGCGGTTTAGCTTGATGAAGAAAGATCTATAGTCCTCTGCAGTATAGCTTAGCCTTCTATCCAGAAAGATCTCTAGATCCCTGAACGTGGACAGCGATCCAGATCCACCCTCCCTTATAGGTCTATCAAAAACCCTTGAGCTCTCCCTCGAATAAAGTATAGAGAGTATGAGGTAGGTTAATATGCCGGCCGCGATACCCTTGAACATGGGCTGCTCCTCGAGAAGTATTCGAAGCCTATAGTCAAGTATATTTATGAATTGAGGGAGCCATGATCCTGGATGGATCGTTTTAGCTATAACGCTAGACAGGAACTCGGGTGTTTGCGTTAGGAAGGCTATTAGCGGATCGCTTGATGGCTCCTCAAGAATCTTTAAAGGGTCGAGACCACGGTATTTCGAGCCGTCTATAAGAATAATGCACTCCGGATCGCTCCCACACAGACCGTCAACTATATTGAATAACAGATCCCTATATGCGGCTCCACGATCGCTATCTATAACCTGGTTAAGAAATATCGATCCGTCACCAATAACGTAGAAGTAGAGGTGATCGATCCTCTCAAACGCAGACACAGCTATATCTGACTCAAGTATAAAGTTGTTCCCAGTAATCAGGAGCCCCGACTCAACAGATCCCTGAAGCGATGAATTACCTATAATCAGTTTTGATGGGATGTCCAGGAGGATCTCGCCGCTCCACCCCCAGGGTGTGTTGATCTCTGCGGACGGGTAGAAGCTTCTATCTATACTTAGAATTATTGATCCAGTTATCCTTATAGTGGAGCCCAGAGAGCTTAGAAGCCTATTAGACACAACACTCTCATCGGCTACAAGGAAACCAGCCTCCCCGCATCGGGAAACGATCTCGTTTATATTCTCTATATCCTTATCGGAGTAGGGGACCTCGGGGGACACAACTATAATCATTACCCGCCTACACAGATCGCCAACGAAGCCCCTGGCCATGGACCAGTCGAGAACTATATGTGTGTTGAGGTAGTACTGCTTCATCATGTAGTATAGGGCGCTCGTCCCTATAGGCCCGGTGTTGAGGGGTGATGGCCCGATATATAGAAGTATTCTCGGAGGTCCCTCCTCTAGAAGGGATACGATAGCTATAAGGACCATAACCCCCAGAACTATCCCAGATACCGTAGAATACTGCCTAACTCTTTCTAGCCTCATTCTCGGAACCTTTGATCAAGCTATAGACATATGCAGATATCCTTAAAGCGTATAGAGAGCTCGAAAGGAGCGTGAAGCCTATTAGGGCCGACAGTAGCGAGGAGCCTATCATGGCTCTCTCCATATAGCTGAGGGAGGTCGATAGAAAGAAGACCGCGAAAACTCCGAGAACGATAGAGAATACCAGGTATATAACCCATTTAGCGCTCTCACGCAATGTGGGGATACACCAAAGTATTTTATCAATAATATATTTATTAACCTTAATACCTAGATCCAGAGTATCTAGGCTCTCCGGATAACTATGGGTTCCGATCTGCTGTATTCCTGGAGGGAGCTACGGGACAAGACCGCCAAGTATAGGTATGAGCTCTAGTATGCTGAATAGCTCTGTATAGTAGGTGTAGATTGTTGAGGACAGATACCTGTCGAACCCCTCTAAACCGGGTTCGAACCCAGCTATCGGGAGGAGAACCAGGTAGGCGGCTAAATATAGCATAGCTATAGCCGCTGTGGACGCCGCTATGTTTCTTAGACCTATGCTTGGTGTAGATATATCTATGGATAGGGCTACTATGCTCCAGGTAGCTATAAATATGGCTAGAGATATTATCCAATCCGTATAGCTCCCTAGATCAGGGTTAATATAGGTTACAGCCTCCCTAAACCTCTCGATCGGCTCTGGATAGATCGTGAATAGGCCATTAATCAAGCTATATATGAGGGGTGCGATGAGAAGGGTGAGGAGGGTTCTCCTAATAAACATTAGTGGGGGCTTAACCCAGTGATCCTCTTGCACGAATTCAGATAGCTCCTTCACAGCCACGTTCCTCGATGGGGAGACGTAGAGTATGAGTGTCGATATGGAGGAGTTGAGAAGTATATATATTGCCGCGAGGATAGGAACCAAAACAAGCGATATGCCAACTGGATTCTGGCTCAGAAACAGCGCTAGGGGTATGAGTGATGTTGTAGATACCTGGACAACCCTGATGCTGTTTATAAGTGTGGAGGCGAAGAACGCCACGCCCGCGGCTATGGCCGCGCTAACTAGGAAGACGCCTACAGCCGATATTAGGAGAGACTTCTTGTTCTGCACATATATATATCCTGCCTGGCCAACCCTATATGTTGTTCTGAATGTTGTGGCTATCATTAGATATATAAGGATTACTATGGTTAGGGGAGACGATATGAGTCCGAGCTCTGGGATGAGTATGGATGCAACTACCGCGGTAAGCGAATAGGATATGGGTGAGAGGGTCACTAGAGAGTGGAGGAGAAGTATTATAGATACAGCTATGATTGATAGAAGTAGGGACCCCTCCGACACTGCTGGGTTTATCTCGAAGTATATGAATCTGACTGTAAGCTCAGCTAGGTAGTCTGCATAGACAAGTAGAATGGCCAGTCTAGGGATCAGCGAAAAAACTATTTTCAGTATTACCTGCTCCCTCATAATCCTGGCACGCTCTATAGGTCGTTAGCTATATACTCTCCTTATACGTTCCAGAAGTATCCTGGCTCTAGCTATACTGTCCCCCATATCGTAGCCTCCGAACCTCTTCCTCTCATACATCTCGGTTAGCTCTCTAAACAGATCTTTAAAAAGGCTCAGCCTCGGCTCGATCCTCGCCAGATACTCCCTATGTGTTTCATTATCCTTCATCGCTATAAGCGTTCTCGACGATAAAACCTCAACAGCTTTCCAGTATATAGATACTATATCGTTTGGCTGGGTCCCGGCCATGAGCGCTCGCTTAAGCTTCAGGCTATATATGTTTCTGGATACCCTGTTCAGGATCCTATCTATATTTCTAGATATACTGTTCGACTCAACAAGGATGAGAAATCCTATTATGAGGATCCCAAGAAACATTAAGGCCATATTTGTGGTTGATGAGGAGCCTCCAAACAGTATTGAGAGTCCAGAAGTGAATGCTGCATGGGGGGATGGGAATAGGTATTCTCTGGATAGCGGCCTATCGGATCTTATTCTGTCAATGAGATCTATACTGCTGGACCTGTACCCCGAACCACCTACAGTGGCGAGGAGCCAGGGGTCCCTTATATCCTCATACGGAACACTCTTTTGGAATGCTTCTGTCAGGATGTTTCTGATAAGATCGATCTGATCCCTAGACAGTATAACCGTTAGGTCGTCGAGAGCCCTCGAGCTGGATATCCTCTTTAGAAGCTCCAGGGCAGCGGCATATTCTATAGAGGTTATAGATCCCTCACTATACATCCATTTAGCTAGATTCATAGTTTCCTGAATCTCCTCGTAGAGCCTCTCCCTATTTAGTGATGCTAGATTTTCTAGACGTGATCTAAGATCTGGATTCTCGATCAGGTTTATGAGCTCGCTATCGGTTAACCCAACAACCTCTATAGCGGTTAAAGCCTGCTCAGCTATATCCCTAGGCTCTATATTGGATCTAGATAGATTCCTGAGGGACTCAGTAACCCTCTGGGTTAGCTCCGGCTCATACGCCAAGCACTCGAGTGTTGGGCACTCCTCAACCAGGTTCAGAGCTTCAGATAGCGCCTCCAGGGAGCTTATAGACCTGAAGTTCCTTATTATCTCATTTATAAGCTGAGAGTAGGCCTCGATACTTGATTTGCCTCCTAGAGCCTCCGGAAAAGATAGGGAGTGTCTACCGAAGTACGTTAGGTTGGCCACAGCTCCCTCGACAGGCTGTAGATTGTATAGGAGGAAAATAAAGAAAGATAATGCAACCACGATCATGATAGCCCTGTAGAAGACGGTGCCGCTAAATCTAGCGTGGCCTGTTCTAGGGGGCATAATATACATCAATTAATTAATGTGGTTAGAAATAAATTATATTTTAGCCGTCAACGCACATATGTAAGATTTATATAGATGCTTAAAACCATACTAGCCATAATCGAGGAAGCTATAGAGAGAACCCACACAGCAAGAACCCTGAGCATAAGCTCCCTGAAACCCAAAGATAGTAGAGTTGCCAATCTATATCCAACCAGCGTAAACACCTGTATATAAACCAGGGAAGCCGGCAAACCCAGAAGCGTTGCTACCAGGGTGAATAGGATCAGGGATAGCTGTATAGATAGTACAGACACATACCTGACAGACACCATCCTGAATAATCCTTCAAGCAGAGTTATGTTGGAAAAAAATATAGCTAGACCACCCGCAACAGCCACCGCCGGAAGAAAGCTGTGGCAGGATATACTACTTATGAACCCCACGTTGTTGGCTCCTAGAAGAACCCCTAAGCAAGCTGAAGACGCTAAAACACCTATCCTGGATATCGAGAGCACTTTAGCTATACCCAGCCTCGAGCTGATGCTCGATAGGAACCTATATATATAGAGCCCTGCAACCACGGCTAGAATAGCTGAAAGAAGCCAGAGCGAGGTGATGCTGGTTGCCCATGAATAGATGTCTCTCCCATACACAACGCTAGATCCTACAACTGCGGATATCGTTGCCATTGATAGCGAGAAGGGTATCTTCATTGCTGTAGCTATGATGAATGGTATGAGTGTTGATAGATAGACCGTTACGGCTACATCTCGAATGCCTGACGGATCCCCGCAGTCGTATGGGGGTTTCATCAATACTCCATAGATTATTGATCCTACAGCAACAGATGTGGAGGCTATTATTTTAGATATGTATATTCTGTATCCAGAATTTATTAGAGGACCAGTTATTATCGATGCATTATTAGCGATCGTTATGAAGCCCAGTATAGAGGCTAGAGCCGCCAGTAGGTAGGGATCTGTCGGCATGATTATTCATCAATCAATGCTTTAACGGTCTCAACATACGCTGTTCACATGTATACAGCCCCGGCAACTCTTAATGTTGATTGTGCAGCGTCTTCTGTCGCGTCAGCTATACTGTCTACAACTCTAACTAGCTCTATTAGATGGAACATCTCTATAGCATCGAGCTCCCTGTGGTGGGAATAGATCTTGTCAAGAACCATGTTCTTGTCCTCGTCTATCCTGTCCTCGATGGTATCTATATCCTTAACTATAGCTGTTGCCTTCTTATAGTCTGTGAATACTGATTTATATAGCTCCAGCAGCTTCTCTATTCCAAGCTGGGCTAGAGATATCATCTTGGTTATATCCCTATATATCTCCTCTATAATCTTATTCTTATTGATCCCGAGCCTGTAGGCCCTCGAGAGCTCCATACCCATGAAGTAGAGACCATCCAGCACGTCGTCTGTTTTATCGACTATATACTGTAGATCGCTAATGATGGCGGGAGCGACGGATCCCCTAGTTATGATGCTGTTTATCTTGTCAGCTATAGAATCCGCCTTCTTCTCTAGAAGCATCACCTCGTTGGCCATCTTCTCTATATCGGCTATTGAGCTGCAGCACCCACTGAGTATATCTATTATTATCTTTGAGGCCTTTATGCTCGATTCAACATGCTCCTTAAGCATCGATATAAGCTGGTTCTCACCAGATCTATTTATAAGCCTGCCCAAAACATCCTTCATTCAGCATCTATAATTAAATATATTTATCTAATTTAAAATGATAAGGTGCTACAATGAGAACATGCATATCGGTCTCATCCACATTCATAGCCGGCCACAGACTGCCAAGAGAGCTCAGCACCAAATGCTCCAATATCCACGGGCACAACTACAGGGTTAGGGTTAAGGTCTGTAGAGATGGTGAAACCCCATGGGTTATGGATCTAGATAAACTATATGAGATACTCAACAACATATCCAGAGACCTGGACCATGCATACATACTGGCCCAGGACCAGGAGGAGGTCCCCAACGCGAAAAACGTGAGGCTACCTATAAAGATAGCATCCGCCGAGGAGCTGGCCAGGTGGTTCATGGATATGTTCGAGAACCACGGCATCAAGGGCGTTATATATGTGGAGGTGTGTGAAACCGATAACTACTGCGCATCCATAGAGAGGTAGCGACGCGCCATCCAGCTAGCGATTCCATAACTAACACCCTATATAGCCGGATAGGAGCCGCATCTCCTGCAGTATCTGCTTCTGGGCCTCAGTAAGGGTGCCCCGCAGTACCTGCACCTAGGCTTGTCTCGGGCTACATCACTGTACTCCTCCCAGCCAACGAGCTCAAGGTATCGCTTCAGTAGATAGGCTTGCTCCCTAGATCTAGGCCTGAAGTATCTTGATACAATCTCCATGTCCTCATCTCTAACCATCGATTCCCAGAGTCTAGCAACCATTGTGGAGCTAGATCCATACTCAATCGGGTTCTTCTCTCTAATGTATGTGGGTATGTTCTGTTTCTCGAGGTATATCCTCAGTATGTACTTGTTCAGTCTTCTAGGATCATCTATAGGGATCCTGCAGTATGGAGGGAGCTCGAGAGCGAGGTCCCTGACACCCTCCTCGCTGTATGGAGAGACAACCTCCACACCGAAATAGCTGTCTAGAGCATGGGATGAGAACTCCATATATGTGGCTAGATCACTTATATACCTGCTCAACTCACCATACGTCATGCCCGCCATATAGCTGTATCCAGCGAAGAGCTCGTCTCCCGCGTCTCCTGTATAGATGCATCTACACCCCAGCTCCCTGGCCTTTCTGAGGCTTATCGCTATAGTTATGTCGTTCCTGACCTCCATAGGATCAAAAGTCTTTAGGATGGAGACAACCTTGTCTGTGGCATCGAGGGCTTCTGTATCTGTAAAGATATGTGCATATAGATCTACGCCGAGAACCCTAGAAACAGCATTAGACCAATAAATATCTTTGGGGACCCCCCTGCTGTAGAGCGCCACTATACCGGTTAGCCTATGCCTAAGCTCTCTCACAGCTACTGTTGCGAGAAAAGATGTATCTATACCAGCACTCAGGAGTATGCAGTCACATCTATACCTCTCAAATACATCCTTCACTCTCTCTATAAGGAGGTTCAGGGCTGTATGTATGTCTATATTCAGTATCATCCTTCACCCAGCTACTCGAGCTTCACAGCGATTTCGCTTGAGGGTTGGGACCCTGTGTATATATCGATCAGGAACTCCGCAAATCTAGCTGTTCTAGGTGATGGTCTAGCCGTATATGCCGAGTCAACAACGTATATGTTGCCTTTTCTAGCCGCCCTAAGCTTTCTCCACCATGGTTTATGTGTGAGGATATCGATCTCTCTGAGGGACCTCTCAATACCAAACCCGCATGGAGCCACAACTATAATATCGGGATCAAATTTCACCAGGGTTTCATTGTCTATTCTTCTCCCCGGCTCTCCTGCTGGGAGTAGGGATCTGGATCCCGATCTCTCAACAAGATCGCTTACTCAATGGCCAGCAGCGTAGAGAGGATCTATCCACTCAATAACTGCTGTTTTAACTCCCCTACCGAGCCCCTCCAGCTCATCATAGATTCTCTTGAATTCATGGTATAGGCTCTCAGCTCTGGATACTCTATCTATGATCCTTGATAACCTAATCGCTTCAGTAGCTATAGCCATAAAGCTGTGGGGGCTGTACTCGGCGACCCTAATAACCCTAAACCTATTTATCGTGTACGCCCCTCTAGCGGGAGCGCCTAAACCTGTTTTTAGGGGGAACGCACATACATCGCATAGCGTCTGCCCTACTATTAGGTCTGGGTCCAGCCTATATATGAGGTCCCAATCAATCTCGAACAGGGGTTTTCCGGATCTTTTATACATGCTTATTACACGATCAATCTCCCTAGAGGACATATCCTCCGATATATCAACCAGGCTTCTCACAACCTTGGGTTTAGATATAACCTCCACGGGGTAATCGCATTTATCACTCACGCCAACTATTCTCTCAACACTCTGGTCTAGATACGCAACCATCTCTGTCGAGCTGGGCTCTGTAGTGACTATATTTCTTACCTCACCTTCACCAGCCATAGTATCAGCTCCCTCAACCCTAGTATATCTACTTAATTTATCTTCCCTCCCTAATTAATATATGGATAACCCATCCATATATAATACACATAGGCAGAAGCCACACAAATCTAAAACCCCAAAACATAATTATTTTAGAGGAAGGTCGACAAATGGTAACCAACCTGCCTCAAGAAGCCAAAGCCAAATTCGCTAAGTATCAGGAGGCCAGAACCCCCGAAGAGAAGCTCCAGGCATTAAAGGAGTTCATATCGGCTGTACCTAAACACAAGGGAACGGAGGGCCTCCTGTACTGGGCTAAAAGGAGGATGGCGGAGCTCAAGGAGGAGATCGAGGAGAGAAAGTCTAGGAAGCGGGGGTCCGGAGGTCCCTCGTTCTTTATCGAGAGGGAGGGAGCTGCACAGATAGTTATGCTTGGGCTCCCAAATAGTGGTAAGACATCGATACTGGCTAGGGTTACCAACGCATCTGCTGAGCCCTCGGATATTCCTTTCTCAACGAAGCTACCTAAACCGGGGATGCTTCAGTACCAGGATATCCAGTTCCAGCTTATAGATACACCCTCCATAATGCCTGAATCAAACGTGTGGAGTAGAAGGGTTATTGGGCTAGCCAGGAATGCTGATGCTATCATGGTTGTTGTAGATCTATCAAACAACCCCCTCCTCCAGCTCAAGCAGCTAGCCGAGATGCTGAGTAATGAGGGGATCAAGATGGTTAGGCCTAGGGGTATGGTGGAGATCTCTAAAACACAGGATGCGCCAGGTGTTAGAGTAATATACTATGGAAAGCTTCTAGACGGTACAAGCGATGATGTTAGGAGGCTTCTGGAGTCCTATAGGATCTATAAGGCTGATGTAAAGATCTATGGGGAGGTGACCCTGAGCGATATCGAGGAATCGATCCTTGGTGTGGTGATGTATAAGCCGACTATCGTTGTTGCCAACAAGCTGGATCTGGATCCCGACAGATCATACTGCAAAAAGATAGCTAGGGTGGTCAGGAACAACATACCAGTTCTATGTGTCTCAGCACTAACGGGGGAGGGGCTAGATGGGTTAGGGGATGTGTTGTTTAAGCTGCTCAATATAGTTAGGATATATACTAAACCACCCAATGGGGAGGTGTCTAAAAAACCTCTTATAGTTAAGGGGAGGATAACTGTTCTTGAGGCGGCTAAGCTTATACATAAAGATCTATATAGGGGATTCAAATACGCAAAGATATGGGGGCCATCAGCCAAGTACCCTGGGGAGCGTGTTGGCGGGGATCACCTTCTGATGGATGGGGACATTATAGAGATTCATACATAGCCGTAGCGAGCCAGGATCATATCGTTCCAAACTTGCTTGCCCAGTCCTCATAGGCCTTTATCAGCTCTGGCGACACGCTCGGCCTCCTATGTTTTATAACCTCCAACAGATCATCAAACCTTATGGGTCTGGGCTCGTCATCTATCATCCCGCTCTCGAAGAGCTCATCAACAACCCTGTTGTAGGCCTCCCTAACTATATCGACTATATCGCTGGAGGAGTAGCCCTCGGTGATCTCAGCCAGCTTATCGAGATCTATATCCTCAGCAACCCTGATATTTCTCAGGTAATGCTGAAACATAGCCTTCCTCACCTCCTTGTTTGGGTTGGGTACATAGATCCTTTTCTGAAACCTCCTCAGGAACGGCTGATCGAGAACCCAGGGCTTGTTGGTGGCGCCAATAACGAATATGAGCTCACTAACACCCTTGCTCTGAATGCCATCCATCTCCTTAAGGAACTGTGTCCTAACCCTAACCTCCCCACCGACCTCGCTTGAGAAAACACCCATAAGCGAGTCAACTTCGTCTATAAACAATATGACGGGGGTCCCCTGCCTGGCCAGTGTCCTTGCCGCCTCAAAGATCCTGTGCACGTTCTTCTCGGCGTCGCCAAGCCACTTAGACATTATGTTTGCGGCATCAACAGTTATGAACGCACCCTTAACCTCGTTGGCTACTGCCCCCGCGAGCATCGTCTTACCGTTTCCTGGGGGGCCGTAGAGGAGGATTCCCTTGGCCCACCCGATCTTGTTTATGAATAAGTCAGGCCTCCTAACCGGGTAGAGGATGGATTTCTTGAGCTCCTTTTTGACTGATTCGAGATCCACTATATCCTCAAAGGTTATTTTGGGCGGCTCTTTGATGTACTCACTTATATCCACGTCAGCCGTCGAACCCCCACCCTTATGGGGGTTCTCGTCGCTTACCGTGATCTTCTCTAGGTTCTTCTCGAGGAAGTTGGCTCTATCTTCATATGTCTTTATGAACTCTATGTAGGTCTCCTTCAGCCTGTTGTATGGGTCGAGTCTAAGGATCTTTCTCAAAATATCCGCAGCCTTCCGATAGCTTTTGATCGCCTCCTCATACTTGCCGTGCCTCTCCGCCATGATGGCTTTATCGGCGTAGTCCTTAGCCATTCTCTCCATTATAGCTATCGCATACCCAGACAATCTGACCACCTATTGGGCTAGGTAGATTAGGACTCCCACAGAGAAACACAAAGAGCAGACTGGGTTAATCTAGAAAACACCACGATCCAGTGCTAAGCTGGGACAAGACTCCTATTATCCTGTGAGGGGGAGTTCACTATATTAACCATCTTCTTATTAGCCAACTTGTTCAGAGCGTTCATAACGTCCTCCCTGCTGTACCCGTAGGTCTTAATGAAGTCATTTATATCCAGGAACCCGCCTCTCGATGTTATATAGTCTATCAGCACCTTCTCTATATCGGAACCCTTAACCTTCACGGCTATCCCCTGCCTATTATTCTGCTCCCTACCCCTCTGCGGTATCTTAATCCTCTGCGCCTGCTGCCTAGATCCCGATTCCTGCTTAATCTTCTGCTTCTCCTCGATCCTTTGACCCTGCTTAACCGCGGGCACCTCCGTCTGAACAGCGAACACGTCATCAGGCAGGTTAACCAGGTCATCGTTGGCCTCCTTCAGAGACACATGCTTAGCCAGCTCCGGGAACATCTCTGGGAGAGACTCGTTAACGCTTTTCTCCGCCTCGAGGATTATCTGCTTAAGCAGCTCCGAAGCCTCCTTGCTCTCTGGCTTGATCTCCTCAACAACCTGAGGTTCTGGAGAGGCCGTCGCACCCGTAAGAGAGTTTATCTCCGCCATAACCCTCTCTAGCGAGACAGCCACGTTGGGGACTATGGGTGCGATCTGCGGCTTAAGCACCTCAAGCAACTTCTGGAAGTTGGCCAGCGATGGAGACACCTTATCTAGCTCGCTGAGGGTCCCTATCCTCAGTCTAAGCTGCTCTATAAATATCAAAGCCACCTTTAACCTCTTAAGGATCTTCTTTATCTCAGTCATCTCATTAGCGTAGATGGTTGCCCTAGCATTATTCTTCTGGGTAACGGCTCTGAGAGCCTGTGTATGCAGCTCCTGATATCTCCTACTGAGCTTTCGGGCAACCTCCTCAATGACATCGCTATTCATCTCCAATTCAGCGAGTACATTCTCCAATACCCTCTTCACTGCGGTGTTTCTTCTACCGAAGATCCTACCGAATATATCCCCGAAGCTAAAGATCAGGCTTCTACGGCCAACCTCACCACCGTAGGTTATAGACAAACCATACACCTCAGACTGCGAGGTGTATCAATGCATACTCTAAGTTATAACCCTAACATCTATAGGCTTCTGCGCCTCAGCAACATTCTCCTGGCTCTGGGCCTGCTGTGCCTGCTCAACAACAGTCTCAATCTTCTGGGCTAACCCAACATCGTTCTCGAGCTTCTCAAGAAGCTCTATATGCTTCTCAATATCCTTCTTCTCCTCAACATACCTGTTCTTCGACGACCTCAGGGAGTCTATAGCGGTCTTGAATCTCGACTCAACGACCTCGCCGGAGGTGTACCCCAGCTTAAGGTAGTTTATGGCCTTATCTATATGCAGTATCTCGTCCTCGATCGTGTTGAGCCTCTTCCTGAGGAAGTTCTTAACGTTCTTAGCCTTCTCCTTCAGCTTGTTTATGGTCACCTCGATATTCTTCTTCATCTCCTCGTATGTCTGGACATTTATCTCCTTGCTCGAGTATAGATCCTCTATAGCTCTAGCCCTCTTCCTAGCACGGTCAAGCTGCTTCTCCACCCTAACAGCCTCGATCCTCCACTCCGGAATAACTATCAGGGTGTCTGGAGTCACCTCAAGCCTGTCACCAGCAACATATATCGGTGCACCATCCCCCCTAACCAGCTCTATACCCGTAACATTGCCGTCAACTTCAGAGTAGAATGAGACAAATACTCCAACAACCCTTCCGTATGGATCCCTCACTTCTGATCCTAGAAACTTCTCTACATCTTCCACTTGAACCATCATATCTACCTCGAAGATAAAGCTCTCCTTCATCTATGCTTATAAGCATTATTGATGTTGAAAAACACCCAAGCCACTAAGAGGAGGTCAACGAGGTAATTACCCAGGCAATAACCAAATATTAATTCCAGCTCCAACTCGCACATACCGGGTGGGACGCTCAGTCACTGGGCGTTAATCACTGATCATCGCTTTTAACCCTCTTCATCGCACCCATAATTTGTTAATCCATGTAGCGAACTAAAAGCTTAAGTAGGTCAGCTATACCTAGAGATTGCATCCAGCATAGAGGCCCTAAAGCTTCCAGGTCTCATGAGGGCCGTTCCTATAAGCAGGGAATCAGCGTCTGACTCGATATATCTCTTGAGGTCATCAACGCTTCTAACACCGCTTTCAGCAACTATATATATGTCTGGATACTCCCTCTTTATACGGCTAACGATAGAGAGCATGAGATCCCTATCGATCTCGAGGGAATCCAGATTCCTAGAATTGACACCTAGAATTCTGGGCTCAAGCCTATTTATAGCCTCTAGAGCCTCGCCCAGGGTATTAACCTCGACCAGGGGCTCTATACCTGTGGCTAGGGCATAGCTGTATAGCTGATCGAGCTCATGCTGGTCGAGAGCCCTATATATTAGTAGCACAGCTGATGCGCCACACGATCTATAGAGATCTATCTGCTCCCTATAGAACACAAAACCCTTGGCCAATACAGGCCCTTTCCACCCAAGCGTTCTCAAGCTAGCTATATCCGTTGGGGACCCCATAAACCATATATGGTCTACCAGAATAGAGAAGGCAGATACATGTTCAGCTACATCATGGTAGAAGTCTCTCAGGGGTAAGTGTAGATTTATAATCTCTAATGGTGAAGCCCTCTTATATTCGGCTATAATGGTTTTTCTCCCCCTCACTCTATCCCTAGCTATGGCGTCAGACAACCTCTCCCAGTAGCTGTGCATCACGCCGTTAGAGATAAAGCAATTATTCCTCCTCGACAGTAGCTCTAGAATCCCCTTGCTCCTATACCACTCCTTATGTTCAGCTATGAAGCTTTTCAGACGCATCACCTCTTCGCGATCTCTATGAAGGTCTTAAGTATCCTTTTACCCAGATCCGTGCCTATACTCTCTGGGTGGTACTGAACACCGTATACAGGATACCTATAGTGGTGGACACCCATAATCTCTCCATCATCAAGGCTTACAGCATCGACAACAAGGTCTCTTGGAGGGTTATGTATGACTAGGCTATGATATCTCATAGCCCTGAAAACCCTCGGTACATACCTATATAAGGGGCCGTTGAAGTGCTTGATCAAGCTTGTCTTTCCGTGATAGATCCTTGAGGCCCTCCTGATCCCGGAACCAAAGACGTAACCAATAATCTGATGCCCAAGACACACACCCAGTATAGGCTTTATGCGGTAAAACACCTTTACTATATCTATGCTGTAACCCACATCATTGGGGTTAGCTGGGTTTCCTGGCCCGGGCGAGATTATTATCGCGTCTGGATCTCTATTGGCCAGCTTTTCCGGATCGATCTCATCGTTCCTATAGACCTCTATATCGACGTTAGCAACACTCTTAATCATCTGGAGTATATTATATACAAAGCTGTCATAGTTGTCAATTAACGCTATCCTCATATATAGATCCACCCCCCAGAAGCTTCTCAATAATCCTCATCTTATTCTCGGTCTCCAAATACTCGAGCCCAGGCTTCGAATCATACACTATACCGGCACCCGCCTGAAGCCTCAAGATGCCATCCTTCGCAACAGCTGTCCGGATGGCGATCGCGAAATCAATATAATCTCTCCTCGCATAGCCCACAGCCCCAGCATAGACGCCTCTTGGATGCCTCTCAAACTCGCCGATAAGATACATGGCTCTAGGTTTCGGTGCTCCAGTAACTGTTCCAGCTGGAAAGAGATGTCTGAATGCCTCGAACAAAAGATCGCTTTTAGGCAGCCTTCCAACAACCTTCGATACTATATGGATCACATTAGGCAGTATCTGAGGATACATCAGTTTCTCGACCCTAACGCTTCCAGCAACAGCTATTCTTCCCAGATCGTTTCTCGCAAGATCAACAAGCATCATGTGCTCAGCTCTCTCTTTGGGGTCCGATACGAGCTGTCTATAGATCCTACTCTCTAGATTTCTAATCCTTCTACGGGTTCCAGCTATGGGGTATGTTTCAACAACCTTTCCGTATCCTCTAACCAGGGTTTCTGGACTAGCCCCAATTATGGTGTAGGAATCCACATCGATATAGTAGAGATACATTAGGTGATCCATAAGGTACGATAACCTAAGCAGTAAAACACCTAAATCACCCTTGAAGCTATATAGCTTGAATCTTGAGAGCACTATCTGAAAGATCTCGCCATCAACGATCCTTTCTTTAGCCCTCTCAACCATATCCATAAACTCATACCTAGAGTGCGACTGTCTAACTAGCTTGACCTCGATTGGATCGTAGCCTGCTTCCTGAGACGCTAAAGCCAGCATGATCCTATTTAAATGGTCCGAGCATCCATGTCTATACACGATTCTGACACCGCCCGTGCAGGTGTTGTATTCTATAGCTATCTTTGGAATTAAATAGATAGCTAGAGGCTCACTTGTTGATGGTATCTTGTTCTTTAGGCTGGGCTCACTATATACTAGGGACTCATATGAGACATACCCCAATGCTGGAGTATATCTATTGAATCCTGATGCCTTAAACGCTATAGATCTTAAGTCTATGAAGGGATCACCGTAAACCTCCAGATCCCCATCATAAACATGGGGACTACCGTCGGGACCCAGCACATACTTTAGTTCAGAATCCAAACCAATAATCAGGTTGCCACAAGAGTCTCTATGGTTACCGCTGCTCCTTGAATAGTAAATAGCTATATCACGGACTAAACCCTGTTTCTTGAGTATTGGGATCTTAGCTATGAGAGATGATATGTCAGGGATCCTATAGGCCACGCTTGAAACTCTATACAGCTTTAGCCACCTCTATAATCCTTCTCATTTTAACCGGATCTTTTATACCTGGAGAAATCTCGATACCACTACTCACATCAATAAGATCAGGTTTAACGCCTCTAAAGACATAGACATTGCTATCGTCTATACCACCAGCAACGCCACAGGGCCTAATAGAGCTACAGAAGTACCTGTATACCTCTATAGGGAGCTTCAGATTATAGCTATACCTTCTATTAACGCTTTTGGGAGCATCAATCAGGATGAATTCTATATGTCTACTGAATAACCTAGCAATCCCGATAAACCTTGATAGATCAGTGAAACCCTCCCTATAGATATATACAGGTATAATCCTCACACCCACCTCAACATATTTTAGAACATCAGCCTCTGTCACCAACCCACTATGTATCTGGACAACCCTCGCAACCTCGCTGATCGCATCAGCATTAATCGCTCTCGACGTCTTCCTGGTTACTACAGCTACGGGTGAAGATCTAGATAGAACACCGCTAATCTCTGAGGCCTTAGCCAGATCAACACCCCTAGGAGAAGAATCATCAAGCACGAATCCCACGTAATCAGCACCCAGCTTCTCGGCTAGCTCTGCATTTGCGACGTTACTGATTCCACATATCTTTACCTTAGCCATGGCGCATCATCTCTCTGGAGTAGCTCACTATATCATTAAGCTTCTTCCACGCCTTACCAGACTTGATCTGGTTCAAAGCTGTGTGGTAGCCATCGACTATAGATCTGGAGTACTCAGCAAGATAAAGAGCGACGCCAGCATTCATGGCTATAAATACTGAGACATATGGATCAACACCTCTCAAACCGTCTATAGCTTTAGATAGAAGCTCCTCTCTGGATGATCCAGTAATCCTGTGAAGAGGTATGCTATCGAAACCGAAATCCCGAGGCTCAATAATTGCCTCATCTACACCTTCACCGGATACAAAGATAACCCTAGTTGGCCCCGAGGGAGAAACCTCATCCATACCTGGGTAGCCATTAACTATTGCAACTCTTCTATCCCCTGGTCTCTCGCTAAGGAGTTGTGAAAACTTGTCCTGGATCTCTCTATTCGACGTTCCTATAACCTGGATCTGTGGGTCAGCAGGATTAGCTATAGGCCCAACCAGATTAAATATTGTTCTCACACCAAGCTTCCTCCTGATCTCTGCAACATTCCTGAGGGCCCTATGGTATATAGGAGCAAAGAGGAAGGCGTATCCTACAGCATCAATCAATTCGGCTGACTTCTCTGGAGGCATATCAATCGGGTACCCCAGAGCCTGCATCAAGTCTGCTGCACCCATAATGCTTGAGAACCCCTTATTACCGTGTTTAGCCACCGGAAGATCTAGGGACGAAACCACTATCGAAGCCAAAGTCGATACATTAACGGTGTTTAAGCCGTCACCCCCTGTACCCACTATATCTATAACCCTTCTAGAGACACTGATCCTTAAGGCATTATCTAGAACAGCGTTTAGGAACCCCCTAAGCTCCGATATGCCCTCACCCTTAACTCTTAGCCCAACCAATACGGCTGCCGCCTCCACAGGGTCGTAGGATCCTTTAAGCATAGACATACATACACTATAGGCCTCGTTCTCCTCAAGATCCTGTCTCTCGGCAAGCTTATGTATATACTCCCTCACAGCCAATCACCCCCTAAAGAAGTCCTCGTCATATAGTCCGTGCCCACTCAAATTGATCAGTATAGTGATACCCTCACCCCTTCTCTTAGCCTCTAGAGCCTCATCTATAGCAGCCAATACAGCGTGTGAGCTCTCAGGCGCAGGCAACACTCCCTCGGATCGATAGAACAGCTCTGCAGCCTCTCTGACTGAATCGGGATCATATGCCCTAACCCTAACTAGACCCTCACGGATAAGAAGTGATAGGCTTGAAGCCAGACCATGGAACCTTAATCCAGCAGCCTTTATGGCTGGGGGTTTATAGTGTCTACCCACAGTATACATCTTTATCATGGGGAGCGCTCCATAGGCGTCTGGATGCTCATACCTATACTCACCTCTACTGGCTTTAGGGATAAGTGAGCTCTCGACAGCAATGATCTCTGGAAGCTTCGCCCTACCCTCCACATACTCCCTGTAGAAGGGGTAGGCCAGCCCGCTTAGATTTGATCCTCCGCCAACACACCCGATAATCTTGTCTGGATACTCACCTATAGCCCTGAACTGCTCTATAGCCTCCAACCCTATCACTGTTTGGTGGAGAATCACATACTCCATAACGCTGCCTGGGAGGTATCTTCTGGACTCAGGCTTTTCCATAACCCATTCCACGGCCTCACTGATAGCTATTCCTAGCGATCCTGGGTGATCAGGCTCATCTTCAAGGATACCTCTACCAACCCTAGTAATGTTGGAGGGGCTAGGGATAACTGTGGCTCCATGCTTCCTCATCAGCTCAACCCTCTTAACCTTGGATATATAGCTAGATCTAGTCATGAAAACCGTTGAAGGCACACCAAACAGGCTCCCCGCAATGGATAGAGCTAGGCCCCACTGGCCAGCTCCTGTTTCTGTAACCAGCTCGCTATAACCCTCTCTATAGCTGTAGTAGGCCTGAGGAATAGCTGTATTCAGCTTGTGGCTCCCGCTAGCCAAAACACCCTCGAACTTATAATAGATCTTTGCTGGCGTCCCTAAACTCTTCTCCAGCTTATATGCCCTAACCAGCGGGGTTGGCCTACCGATCTCTATATATAGCTCTCTAACCTCCTTGGGGATACCTATATATCTCTCGAATGTGAACTCCTGATCTATTAGCTCGCTCGGGAGAAGCTCCCTCAACCTATTGATGAGGGATATATCAGCATCTAGCGGGTCGATTGGTGGAGGTAGCGGTTTAGGTAGATCAGGAGCTATATTATACCAGTATCGGGGGACCTCGATATCTGTGTTTTCATCAATCCTAGAGTGCTGCACCAAATAAGAGATCACCTCAATGCCTCATACATAGATCTAATGAAACCCAACGCGTAATCGATACCCTGAGAAAGCCTCCTAAGGAACTCAGTACCTATGAACGCTATATCTGCCCCGCTAGCTAGAAGCTTCCTGAGCTTTTCAGGCTTATTTATCCCAAACCCTATAGCTAGCTTAACCCCTTCGCCAATCAGCTTTCTGGCTACCCCTATATTCCTTACTAGATGTATTGGAAGATCCGAGCCCGTAGATGCTTGAAGCCCCAGGTATATGAAGTATGGTCTGTATTTTGCTAGTCTAGACACAAGCCTATAGGGGAATTTAGATGATATGAAGAAGCATGTTTCAATTCCATAGGTGCTTGATTTATCGATATAGTTCTCCAGGTGGTCTGTATATTCGATAAGTAGGTCTGGTATAAGGATACATCTAAGGCTATCTATAGTTGATGCCAGCTCATCGAACAATCCAGAGCGATCCCCGAGCAGATCTCTATAGTAGCCAAGTACAGCTACATCTACACCATCTAAAGACCTGTTCATCGATCTAGCAACACTTAGATAATCCACACCGCTAGATACCAGAGATCTATGTATCCTCCTTATATAGGGTCCATCATATATAGGTTTCTTAGAGGGGACACCCAGCTCAAATATATCGACATATTGGGAGGATTCTCCTAGAACGCGTCTAAAGGTTTCGGGGTTTGGATAGGCTATAGGTATATATATTCCTAGCTCTCCATCCCTAGAGCCTAAATCCATTGGCGCATATTCGAACCCTCAACAATAAACCTAAGCAAAACGATATATAAGCGTTACGCCTGCTACATCCGCAGCAGATCAAGATCGGGTTCTAGCAAGCATGTTAGGATTAACCAGAAGCACGAGCTGCCCAGCTAGAGGCTTTACCTCTTCAACATCAACTATAGCCACACCTGCAGGCTTCAGCTTGAATCTGCATCCCCCAACAAGATCCGATATAACCGTCTCTATATATGGCGAGTGTGATATGAACATGTCTCCATCACTAGGGTTCAGTTCCTTGAGCGAATCTATATTTAGGGACTCAGGCGCGAGATTGTCGCTTACAGCAAAATCTACGCCAGCTATTCTCGAAACAACCTCGGCTGTTTCTCTAGCCCTCCTATAGGGGCTAGTGAATATTCTCTTGACACCGATATCTATATGCCTAAGCACTAACTCGATCTCCTCCCTACCCTCAGGAAGAAGCCATCTATCCTCATCTCTATCAACTAGAGACCTGTCTACAGCTCTGCCGTGACGCATAAATATAAGAATCATACCAGCATCATCCAATGAATTGTGTTGCTTAGGGAGGTTAAAATATGATGTACGGGATCTTTAGAGGTGTAGGGAGAGATACGATGAGGAAATAGGAAAAATTATAGGTTGAGGGAGGCCTTACCGTGGTTTATAGCAGAATTCAATCTCTTCTCTACATCATCCCAGTTTACCACATTCCACCAGTTCTCTATATAGCTTGCCCTATTATTCTTGTACTGCAGATAGTATGCGTGCTCCCACACGTCGAGAACAAGTATAGGTATCAGCCCAGCCGTCATTAGGACGTTGTGCTTCTCGACCTGCAGCACTCTCAGCTCGTCAGTTAGAGGATCGTAGGCAAGCACGCCCCAGCCAACACCCTCGACAGTCGCCGAAACCGAGGTGAACAGCTGCTTAAACTTATCAAAGCTCCCGAAAGCCTGGTTTATTTTGTCGGCAACAACACCGCCAGGGGTCCCGCCGCCCTTGCCTGGAGGAGCCATATTTGGCCAGAATATTGTGTGCATTATATGCCCTGCATAGTTGAAGCTGAAGTCCCTCATCACTGCTCTAACATCTATCTGTGCCTCTCCCTTGAGGTGCTTCTCGATCTTCTCTAAAGCCGCGTTGGCTCCATTAACGTATGTTTGATGATGCTTATCGTGGTGGAGCCTCATGATCTCCTCTATAATGTATGGCTCGAGAGCATTATAGCTGTATGGGAGTGGAGGTAGCTCGTATCTTTTCATATATAATTCACCCTAGATGTTAGTGTTCAACCCTAATATTCTTTAACTTTCCCCTTAACTAATTCAAGAAAGAAAACTGATCTATGTCTTAACACCAATAACAATCATTCTCACGCTTGAAGGGCTATATTCACCCCCACTATAGTCTCCTAGAAACCTAAGAACCTTCAGGCTTGCCCCCTCAAAGATCTCTCTGACCTCCCAGGGCATGTAGACCCTGACCTTAAAAACCCTTTCAGCAACAATACGTCTAGACTCTTTATCAACATAGATCCTCTTAACCCTAACAAAACCGTTCAAGACATCGTGCGATGAATCCTCCAAAACTATGTATTCTCCAGCTTCAAACCATCTATTGACGTGTCCACCATACTCGTATGCTATATGCATTGTTCTCGCAGGATTCCATAGATCTATGAGAACCCTGCCACCAGCCCTTAACGCTCTTGAAAGCCTGTTTATTACATCTATATTCTCTCGATCGCTAAAATAGCCGAAGGTAGTGAAAAACATATATGCTCCATCGAACTCCTCTCTATAATCAATCTCTCTCATATCTCTAGCAACAATCTCGACACGATCCTCAACACCAAATTCCTTAATCCTCGAACTCGCAACATTCAAAAGATACTCACTAATATCAACGCAAGTAACCTGGTAACCTATTTTAGCTAGATAGACAGCGTGTCTGGCATACCCGCAACCAAGATCTAGTATCCTTGAACCCTCGGGGAGATCCAGAGAGTTTCTAATGAATTCAGCCTCAAATCTGTTTTTATCCTCATGCTGAAAATGTCTATATGTTTCATAGTATAGCTTATCGAAAAAATCCCTATACCATTCATCATCATCTATAATAATACACCCAAATATGATCTACATGTTAGAGACAATATATAAGTGTATATAGATATAGATCAAACCGTATCGATAGAGAGAACACCAGAAATATAGATGTGAGGCCTAGATCCCAACAAATATATAAAACTATAGCGGAATTACTGAGCTAAGTCTGAAAACTCTAGGCGGGCCCGCGGGGATTCGAACCCCGGACCACCGGCTTTCCCGCGCAGCGTTTTTGTTCTGCTTAGAAGGCCGGCGCCCTATCCAGGCTAGGCGACGGGCCCACCATTTATCCATATTGTATTTATCGATTAAAAAGGTTGCGGCATGATGCGTAAGGGTTAGTGAAAGTGCTTAGGTATATCAGGAAAGGAGAATATCTCAGCAATTGTGAGCAAGTTATTGAGTCTCTATAATGTATTTATATCCTCATCATTAATGCTGATTCTCGCGTGGCCTACGGCTATCTTTTCATAACTGGTTCTCCACATACACCAATAAAATATAGCATAAAACAGGAAGAAATCAAGAACATGGAGAAAGGGGGGCTTATGTAAGCTAGATCCCTTTCCTCTGGATTTCTTATTGATTAATGCTTAATTCTTGCCCACAGTAATAATTATTTAAGTGATGTAGTTTGAGGGTTGGGCTTATCGGGCTTGGCTTGATGGGGTACCAGATCGGCTATAATCTGGCTATGAGGAATATAGATCTTGTTGTATATAACAGAACAATAGAGAAAGCCGAGAAGCTATCCAAGGAGGTTCCGGTCAGGGTGGCTAGCTCGCCGGGCGATCTTGTGTCCCTAAGCGATCTAATACTACTCATGCTCGCAGACGATGAGGCTGTTGAAGACGTAGTATTTGGGTCCGACTTTATGAAGTACTGTAGAGAGGGGAAGACGGTGGTGAACCTAAGTACGGTAACTCCAGATCTGAACCTGAGGCTCAACAGGGAGGTAGCGAGGCATGGATGCAGCTTCCTAGAATCACCGGTTGTGGGCGGACCGTCGCAGGCGAAGGCGGGCAGGCTGATCCTGATGATCTCTGGGGACAAGGGTGTTTATGAGAAGGTGAAGGGACATCTAGCCTATATAGGAGAGAAACATATCTATCTCGGGGATATACCGAGGGCATCTATACTTAAGCTTCTAGCTAACTCGATATTTATAGGGATAGCAACATACACAGCCGAGATACTGGCTTTGGCTGAGGCCTATGGCTTAGGGGACCACCTTGTAGATCTTTTGAAATCAACGAAATACAGCCCGATAATAGAGCTGTACCTATCCAGATTCAAGGATCCGGACCATCCCAAAACGTTCACGCTCAGAAACGCGGCGAAGGATCTGACGTATGCAGAGATCACATTCAACAGAAGCAGATACCCCGCACCCCTGGTATCGGCTGCAGCAAACCTGCTGCTTGAGGCATCGAGAACAGATTACGCCGAGGAGGACTATGGAAAAATATATACCTACCTAGTTAAACAAGTATTAAAAGCCAGCGGGGAAAGCAAATAAAATGCATACACATAGAGAGTTCCTAAACGTATTGGGGGCTACGGAAAGCGCTATCAATATAATAGATAACTTCAGAAAGATATCATCCAGAAAAGACAGGGGTAGCGTTCTAGAGGCTGTAGAGTACCTATATAAAGCCTACAAGACAAGGAGATATTCGGCTCTGCTCATAAACACAACCAGGAAGATATTCGAGAAGCTTCTGGAGGCAGGGAACCCAAACAATATAGAGGATATAGCCAGAACAATAGACGAGATGGTTGAGAGGATTATAGATGAGGTGAACCAGGCAACCGATAGAGCAGCGGAGATAATGTCCAAGAGAATAGAGGACGGAGACGTGATAATAACGCTATCATACAGCGGTAGTGTGTTGAAAGCCATTAAGAGGGCCCATGATAGGGGGAGCGAGATCGAGGTTATAGTATCGGAATCCAGACCCATAGGCGAGGGGCTCGAGATGGCAAAGCACCTAGCTAGGATAGGGGTTAAAACCACGCTTATAGTAGATTCAGCGATAAGGGCATCTATAGAGAGAGCCACAAAAGCGATGCTCGGGGCTGAGGCTATAGCGGCAAACGGTGCTGTAGTGAATAAGGTGGGTTCAGCTGTACTGGCTCTAGCCGCTAAAGAGGCTAGGGTGAGGCTATATATTGTTGCTGGAACATATAAGATCCTTCCGGAAACTATCTTTGGAGAGATGATAGCACTACCAAGCGTCGAGGAAGAGATCCCAAACGACCTGAAAGAGATGGGCGTAAAAAACATTACCCCACTCTTCGAGGCTATAAGCCCCGACCTCATAGACGCTATAGCGACAGAAAGGGGATTCATAGCCCCGGAAGCGATACCCTTCATAGTTAGGGAGGTATACGGATCGTGGCCCCCCAACCTCAAGAGCCTAGAAACCATGTATAGCGAACTGAAATCAAAGCTGAAGAAAGGGGTGTAGCAGGCCGTGGCCAGTAGCAAAAAGCTGTTCGAGGTCCCCGGAGAGGTACTAAAGATCGCTGAAGACATAAAGACCATGAGGATCAGAGGGGCGGGAAACATAGCTAGAAACGCAGCGAGAGCCCTAGCTATAGCCGCATCGAAATATGCCTATAGAGAAGGCAGTGTGGAGGACTTCATCAGATACATCGAGCATGTGGGTAGGGTGCTGGTTAATACTAGACCCACAGCCGTATCGCTACCGAACGCTGTTTCGCTAACCCTCAAACCGATAAAAACAGGTAGGTTCAGCAGCGTTGAAGAGGCTGTTAGAGCTGTTGTAGATGCCGCGGAGAGGTTCATATCCTACTCCAAGGAGGCTATAGAAAAAATCGCTGAGTTCGGTGCAAGAATAGTTGAGGACGGATCGGTAATACTCACACACTGCAACTCGTCAGCTGCAGCATCGATAATGATTAGGGCCCATGAATCAGGCAAAGACATACAGGTTATAGCCACCGAAACAAGACCCAAGTACCAGGGATACATAACCGCGAGGGTCCTAGCGAGCAATGGGGTGAGGGTCAGAATGATAACGGATACAGGCATATATACCGCGCTCAGGAATGTGGATCTTGTTATAGTGGGGGCGGATACAATAACCTCAAATGGAGCACTGATAAATAAGGTGGGGACCTCCCAGATAGCTCTTATAGCTAAAAACATGTCGATCCCGTTTATAGTTGCTGCGGAAACATACAAGTTCTCCCCAAGAACATACTTCGGCGAGTACGTGCTCATTGAGGAGAGGGACGCTAGCGAGGTTGTAGAGAAACCGCCCATGGGTGTTAGGGTGTGGAACCCTGCTTTCGATGCTACACCCCCTGAATATATCGATGCGATCGTTACTGAGATAGGTATTATACCTCCCAGATCAGCATCAATAATCATTAAGGACTATCTCGGACACGAGATAGGCGAAGCGATAAGCGTTATAAACTTCGATGAGTCAGAACCAATATAGATGATGCAGTGGCGTATACGAAACAGTAGCTTGAAGATGAGACCATGGGGAGGGAAGAGGGCTACAGGATAGAAACCATAGTTGTTGGCGCTCTCGAAACAAACTGCTATATACTACACGACGGAAAGAGAGCTGTAGTTATAGATCCCGGCGATGAGGGAGATAGAATAGCCAAGCTTATAGACGGGCTAAACCTGGAGGTGGGTATGATTCTAGCCACCCACGGCCACTTCGACCATATAATGGCCGTAAACATGCTGAAGAAGCTGTACGACGCGCCTTTCTATATGAGTAGGAAGGACGAGGAGATAATCAAGAAATCATACGCAATAGCCAGGAGCTACCTCGGCATAGATCCTGGGGACCCCCCAGAGATAGATAGAGACATAGTTGAGCTATCATCCATAGATGTTGGTGGAGAGAAGTTCAAAATAATAGAGACACCCGGGCACACACCGGGGAGTGTATGTATACTGGGCTCTAGAGTGATATTTACGGGAGACACCCTCTTTGCCGGGGGTATAGGTAGGATTGATTTCGGGGGTAACCCCCACGATATGGTTAGGAGCTTAAGGATGCTTAGGAACCTGCCAGATGATCTATTGGTGTATCCCGGACACGGGAACACAACCAGTATAGGGCATGAGAAAAACAACAACCCCTACATGATCAACCCGGACATACTGGTCAGAAACCTTTAGCCCGGAAACAGCGATCGCGAAGCTCCGGTATTTTTATACCACGAGGTTTAATTATATATAGCGAGGGCTATCGTATTGCGCCACATATTCAGAATAGTAAGAAGATCCAGTAGGCTCATGGCTCTAATAGCCATAGCCATAGTGGTGTCGGGCGCCCTGATATACTATATAGCCACATACACCCAGGAACCACAGCTCCAGGCGAGGAATACAGCGGCTAAAGGAAGGGTCTTGATTGCTGATAGCCTCTCCATCGATTACCCGAACCCCGAGCTGATAAACTATATAGCGGATCTATTTAGGAGCAAAGGGTATGAGGTGGACATCTATCTGGGTGAGGAAGTTGATCTATCCCTATACGCGAACCTAACCAGCTACGAGATAATAATACTGAGAATACACGGGGGTAAGGCGGAGTATAGAGATAGAGAAGGCAATTTAAGAGCCATAAACGGGCTGTTCACAGGCCTCAAATGGAGCGATGAATACAACGAGCTGAAGAGAAACTGGATAGCCACTAGAGCATTCCCCTTCAACTCAACAGAGGCCTATCTAGCGGTTCTCCCCAAATTCTTTGAGGAGAGACTAAACGGCATGTTCGTGGAGGGCTCAGTAATGATTGTTGCAAGCTGCTTCTCGCTGTATACACTGGATATAGCACAGACACTGATTAATAGAGGGCTTTCAAAGTTTATCGGCTGGAGAGATGTGGTGGTGCTGGACCACATGGATAACGTTATTAAGCGGCTTGTAGAGAAGGTGGTGCTGGAGGGGAAGAACTGGGACCAGGCGGTTCTCGAAGTGAATAGCGAGCTCGGCCCGGACAAGGTTTCTAACGACTATCTAAAGATAGTTGATTCATCATACTTCTTCAAGGGGTAAGTATTTTGCTGTGTGCTGGCTGTATCGATATAGCGGATTGTTGATCTAGCGCACCGCTACACCTGAAAAACCCATTTCTCGAGCCTGTAGGCCGAGTCCCAAAATAGGTATTCATATATCGAGCTTATTCTGAATACCCTATATATCTCCTTCTCCTCAAACTGATCTACATGGGTAAAAACCTCATCAGCAACGGAGAGGACCTCCCTAACTACTTTCTCATACTCCTTCGATGAGTAGGTGTCTATCCACCTCTGGTAATACCTATTTGGCGACCCCCTAGATTCGAGGTATTTACCAACCTCGAGATATATCCAGTAGCATGGGAGCACAGAGGCCAAGCCAACCTTAAAGCTCTGGAGAGAAACCGTGGAGAGCAGGTGGTTTATATAGGCTAAATTAACCGGGGAGGCGTTGCCCACATCTAGGTGCTGCCTCGGTAAACCCCACTCAGATATAAACGATTCATGAAGAGCCCTCTCAACCTCTATAGCTGTGGATGCATGCCTAGCGAACATGTTCACCCATTCGGCCTTGTAGGCCTTGCTCGACAGTATAGATAGCGCCCTGGCGAACCCGTTGAGGTATATTGAGTCCTGGATAACGTAGTATTTGAATGCCTCTAAATCCAGCGTTCCATCAGATAATTTAGTTATGAATGGGTGGGTAATTATTGCTTTATATATATCCTCTATACTTTTCCACAGCTTCTCGGTCGGCTTCATGATTCTATTATTCGTTAGGTAACTTATAATATTTCTATAGCTATACAATAGGATCTACTCATAGATTTTACGCAACACAATCATGGTGTATGTGGAAGCCACGCCAGGTATAGATCTTATCTTATCTATATGGGAGTTGATCTCGTTGATATTGGTTCCCCGAACCAGAACAACAATATCGTACTCGCCAGTAACCTCGTATATGAACTCCACTCCAGGTATAGATCTTATCCTTGAAGAGATCTCGGGTGTTTGAGGAGGCATCTGTGTCTTAACCAGAACTATAGCCTGAACCTCCCCCTCGAGGCTATACTCTATAGTGAACCTCTTAATCACACCCCTACTAATAAGCTTCGCAAGCCTCTTCCTAACGGCCGTCTCGCTCAACCCGATAAGCCTGGCTATCTCAGTGTATGAGGCTCTAGAATTCATCTTAAGGATCTCAAGTATCTTTCTATCCTTACTATCTAAAGAAGACAACAACTCGCACCAATAATGATTAAAAGCCACGAGAGTTTAAAAATCGATACCTTTATACAAAACAATGTTCCCTATCTGAATAGCCCAACATAAAATCTGCATCCTAGAAATAGCTTTAGGTTCAAGATAGATAAACACCCATTACGGATACGGAAACCAAACATTATGTTAGTCCAGAGATATATAATCTATAATATCTATATTACTAAACATATTATTGATGAATCATGGTGGATATAAAGAATAAAGTAAAGCTAGAGCTCACCTCGGATATATTTAAAGAGATCTATAGAATCGACGAGGAGGGAATCCCAGTATTTAAAACCTTCCTTACCGGAAGCTGGGTCGAGGATCAGCAGTACAGCAATGTGAAATCACCGATAGACATGTCCACAATAGCCAGGGTCCCTAAACTAAGCTTCAGCAGAATAGATCAGGCCATAGAGATACTGTACAGAATAGGAAGATGGACAATAAGAAACACCCCCGGAGCCAAGAGGTTGAAGATCCTGGAGAAGACAGCGGAGCTGATGGATAAATACTCTGAAGAGCTAACTCAGGTCCTGGTAGCGAACGCCGGAAAGCCGCTCCAGGCAGCCAAGAGCGAGGTCCACGGATCTATAGAGAGGCTTAAGGAAGCCGCATTCGACATAAGAAACCTTAGAGGAGACTATATACCAGGAGACTGGAGCGAGGAGACATTAGAGACGGAGGCGCTTGTGAGAAGAGAGCCCCTAGGGGTTGTTCTTATAATCACGCCATTCAACTACCCACTGTTTGATGCCGTAAACAAGATAGCCTACACAGTATTCTCAGGCAATGCTGTAGCTATAAAGCCGGCGTCGGCAGACCCTATACCGGCTATACTCCTGGCCAAGCTACTTGAGAAGGCGGGCTACCCGCCCAATGCTCTAGCGGTGCTAACCGTTCCCGGCAGAGAGATGGGTAAGATAGTTGCCGACAGCAGGATCGCGGCGGTGAGCCTAACTGGAAGCAGCGAGACGGGCGAGGAGGTCCTCAGGCAGGGCGGGATAAAGCACTATATCATGGAGCTCGGTGGAGGGGACCCCGTTATAGTTATGGATGATGCAGACCCGAAGTATGCGGCTGAAAGGATAGTTAGAGGGATCTACAGCTATTCAGGGCAGAGATGCGACGCTATAAAGCTGATCCTGGTTGAGGAACCGGTTTATGATGAGTTCAAGAAGCATATCGTTGAGCAACTAGCCAAAGTTAAGGTCGGGGACCCCAGGGACCCGAAGACGGATATGGGACCCCTTATAGACCCCTCGGTAGCGGATGAGATGATGAAGGCGATCGAAGACGCGAAGGCCCTTGGAGGAAAGATACTCTATGGCGGCAAGAGGCTTGGGGAAACGTATGTGGAGCCCACACTAATAGAGATGAGCAAGACAAACGTTAAGAGAGCCATCCTATACTGGAAAGAGGTGTTTGCCCCTGTATCCCTCCTGGTGAAGGTGAACGATATAGATGAGGCGATCGAGCTAAGCAACGGGAGACCCTACGGGCTTGATGCATCGATCTTCGGTAAGGACATATCCAAAATCAGGAAGGCGATAAGACTCCTAGAGGTTGGAGCTGTATATATCAACGACTTCCCAAGACACGGGATAGGGTACTACCCCTTCGGGGGGAGAAAAAGATCGGGTATAGGAAGAGAGGGCATCGGATACGCCATCGAGTATATAACCGCATACAAAACAATAGTATACAACTACAAGGGTGCAGGAGTCTGGGAGTACTTCTAGATCTATAGCACACAGCCGTAAAACAACCAAGCCAAACATGATCCATGGTCCAGAAGTATGTGTAGTCCCGCAAACCTAGCCTACATAACCCTTCTCGGGATCCTCCCAGTAAGCGAGGTTAGGGGAGCAATACCCCTATCATACATACTTTTCGGAGAATCCGAAAGCCTATGCAGATACACAGGGGTAGCCCTAGCTATAGCCGGAAACATGGCTGTGGCCCCACTCATACTGATCATGCTACAGAAGCTTGAAGCCCTAATAGTGAGCGGGAAGATACCCTTTGTCCGGGACCTCTACCTATACATAACGGAAAGGATTAGATCTAGAGCAAAGAAGTATGTGGACCGCTACGGGGTCCCCGGATTGATACTGTTTGTATCTATACCCCTCCCAACCACAGGTGCCTGGAGCGGGAGCCTAGCCGCACACCTGCTGGGCTTAAGCTTCGCCAGATCCGTTATAGCAATCGAGATAGGGGTAGCCATAGCATCGCTCATCATACTGTCGAGCCTAGAGTTCCTCACCATGTTTGTGTAAGTATCAATTATTTTCTTGATCTCCCCGTCTCTATAAATTAAATAAGCCATCTAAATACACTAAATATATTTAGGAATATCATCCAAAGATCTAAATAAGCGATCATCATCCCTGTATCTATGGTAGTTAAGCACCTCCATGATCCCAGACCTGAAATCCATAATAGGGGACCACCCAAGCACGTTAGTGGCCTTAGCGATCGAAGCAACACTAATCCGCACATCACCGGGTTTCGCATCCATATATATGGGTTCTATCTTTAGATCGCTTAACTCGATCATCATGTAAGCGAGGTCCCTTATCCTAACCCCCCTACCCGAAGCGATATTATAGGTCTCATTCAACCCGTCCTCAGCATCGATAGCTCTAGCTATAGCCCTAACCACATCAACAACATGGATAAAGTCCCTCACCTGTAGTCCATCCCCATAGATCACGGGAGGCTCACCCCTAGATAATCTCTCAGCAAACCTAGCTATAACCCCAGCATACTCGATGCTCTGGCCGACACCATACACATTGAAGAGCCTAAGCATCATATATTCTGAACCACGCCCCGACCTATACATGGATCTGATCCCAATCTCAGCAGAGGCTTTGGACGCGCCATAGGGATTTATGGGGTTGTATGGGTGATCCTCATCTACAGGGATCTTCACGGAGTCCCCATAAACACTCGCCGAACTTATAAAGATAAACCTGCCGCACACTCCTGAACACAGGCTGTAGAGCCTAACTGTACCCAATGCATTGATCCTATAGTAGAGCTCAGGCTTCTCTATGGACTCATCGACATTTATCAAAGCAGCCAGATGAACCACGGCATCTAACCCGCTGGGGAGGTCCCCTCTCTCCAAATCTAGAATATCCCTCCTTAACAACACAACATCTAAACCTCTATCCTTTATATACCTCTCACACCACATCTTAGATCTCGAGAAGTTATCCACAACAAAAACACGATGCCCAAGCTTGGATAGTGCGGATACGGTGTAGCACCCTATAAATCCTAGGCCTCCCGTAACCAAGATCCTCAACTAAACCACCGCAGATCGCCTACCCCGCTCCCTACCTCTCGATCTCCAGCCTCTCCAGTTTATATAAATTAATCCTGGCCAGCTCCCTGTATGTCTCATCGATATACCGCTTCACAGTCTCGGGATCTATGCCTCTAGCCTTAAGTATGTTAAGCACTACCCTCTCAACAATATAGTATTTCTTATACCTCTCATTAAGCTGTCTCCACCTGATCCCTTTGAGAGCCTGCACTAACCTATCGTCTTTAGGGAGGACCCCCTTATACATTAGGAAAGCCAGTATAGGGTAGCCAACATAGTTCCTGTATACAGTACCGTTATCGTCGCTATACGCAAGGCCCCTATCGGTATCTAGGTACACAGTATATCTTCTATCCCCCTCAGAGCTATATACATGGGCCCTCTTATCATCGATAACCTCTATCCTCCCATCCCCCAAAGCCCCAAGAGCCTCAAGAATCTTTATCCTAGGTGGCTTTCCAAGCCTTATAATCTTGATTCTACCATTTAATATCTAGAGTCCTCTAACTATATATAGTTACTGGGTGATTAGCGTTAGATACGCCGTTATTGGGGTTGGTTCTGTTGGATCTATGATCGCGTACTATCTAAACAGATCCGGTATCGAACCCTATCTGGTTTTCAGAGACAGGTCTAGGATAAGAAGTATAGAGGTGTTTGATAAAAGAAGGAGCAGTGGGCATAGAGTTAGAGGGGTACCCACAGTACTGGATTCTGAGGACTGGATTAATGATTCAGACATTGTCGTGTTGGCTGTTAAATCATACAGCATAGGTAGCCTATTGATGCATCTAGATAAGCTGGGTCGCGACACAATAATTATAGCTACACAAAACGGGTTTGGAGCATTTGAGACGTTGAGGGATAGATATGGAGATCGGGTTCTCAGCATCGTTGTTAATCATGGGGCGTATCCCCTTAATGACCATAAATACATGGTTGTAGGAGGATCCAAAAGCTATATAGGTCCGGTATCCTCAAAGCCGGATCGGTTTATCCAGGCCGTTGTAAGGGACCTCAGGGACCTCGAACTAGCTCCAGTAGAGTCTATCGAGCCTTATAGATGGGTTAAAGCTATAGTGAATTCGGCTATAAATCCATTAACCATGATAGCTGGGGTTAGGAATCGATCTATATTGAGTGAGGACCTCAAACAGATCGTGAAGCTTGTTGTCGGCGAGCTCATAGATCTTGCTGAGAGGGTGGGTATAGATCTTCCTGTGGACCCCTATAGAGAAACATTAAGGATCGCAGAGGCCACAGGGGATAATTATTCCTCTATGCTTATAGATCGATTGAAGTGTAGGGAGATAGAGATAGACTATCTAAACGGGTACTTCATAAGGGTTGCTGAGAGGCTCAACATGGATCTTAAAGCTAATAGGGTGCTATATAATCTAGCTAAGTATATCCATTACAGTGATTGTTTTGCCAGAGAGAAAGATGAATCCACATGATTTCATCAAGCTGAAGAGGAAGGGCCGCAGGATAGCTATGGTTACGGCCTACGAGTACTTCCAGGCCAGGATTGCGGATGAGGCAGGTATAGATGGCTTGCTTGTTGGGGATTCCCTAGGCATGGTTGTTCTTGGATTCAGATCTACTCACCCGGTAACCCTGGATATGGTTGTGCACCATTTAAAGGGTGTGGTGAACGCCAACCCTAAATCCCTGATCGTTGCTGACATGCCTTTTCTAACGTATGAGGTAGATAAGAGGGAAGCTGTGAGAAATGCTGGAGAGTTGATTAGGCATGGTGCCGACGCTGTTAAGGTTGAGGGTGGCTTAGAGATCATTGATAAGGTTGAGGCAATGATCAATGCTGGTATACCAGTTATGGGGCATGTTGGGCTCAATCCCCAGAGAGCTCTTCTTAGAGGCTTGAGGCTTAGGGGTCGAGATGAAGATGAAATGAAATATATATTCGAGTCTGCTTTAGAGCTGGAGAAGGCCGGTGCCTTCTCAATTATTGTCGAGTTCACATATAGCGATATAGCTAGGGAGCTTGCTAGACTCCTCAGCATACCGGTGATCTGTATAGGCTCGGGGCCCTGGTGCGATGGCCAGATCCTGGTCTTCCACGATCTGGTTGGGCTCAACCCTAACCCGCCACCATTTGCCAAGAGATACTTGAACCTCTACCAGATGGTGTCTGATGCGTTAAGAAGCTATATAGATGAGATCGAGAGGGGAGCCTTTCCTTCACAGGATCATTTTTGGAGCCTCGATGAGGAAGGGATCAAGACGTTGAGAAGAATAGTTAATGGTCTGAAGAGAGGGGGCCAATGATATATAGGGCACCGCTACATGTTTCCGGTTTTTGGAAGCCAGCCATAGACAGTGATCCTCTCAAGTCAGGCTCTATCGGTGCTGGTGTGCTTCTAGCACCAGAAATCAGTGCTGGGTCTGTGGTTCTAGAGGATCTGGGTGGGAGAGAGATCTGCTATACCTACATCAATAATAGATGTATCCATATAGATCCCGTAGAGAGATTTGCCAAAGACTTCAGGGGGCTGGCCAAGGTATCTATATATATAGACTCTCCCGTACCCATAGGCTATGGGGGCGCTCTCAGTGCTGTATCCTCGCTGAGCTACATATACTCAGCTCTATCCACTAGCGCAGGTTCAGGGGACCCCTCCAAGCTATATAGCGAAGCATCGAGATACGCACATATATATGAGGTCTACTCCCTCACGGGCTTGGGGGATGTGGCTGCATTAACTACTGGAGGCGGCCTGGTTGTTAGGTTGAAGCCCGGGGGTCCCGGGGTGGGAGAGGTTATCTCTATAGATCCTGGTGAGGGGCTCCTGGTTTTTGTTTTGGGGTTTAGGAGCGGCTACAGCACCAGGGATATGCTTAGGGGTTTGATGGATAGGTTCAAGCTGTATGGGGAGCGTGCATTCAGCTCTTTTATCCGTGATCCATCTATAGATAGATTCATTGGAGAGTCCCAGCGATTCTCTAGGAATGTGGGCTTTCTAACCAGCGATCTGGAGGACTTGCTGAAGAAGCATTTGGGATCTTCAATTAGAAGGGGGGAGGTTGCGGGGTACTTCGTTAAAAAGAGGCTCCTCCTAATATTTGTCTATGGCCGTAGAGATGTGGGTGGTGTTTCCGAACCTATACTGTCTGTTGCGCGGGATCTAGATCTGGATTACCTGGGTATATACAGGCTGACACGAAAGAGATTCAGGGTAGAGAGTGTTGAGCCACATACCAGAGGATCACCCGAGAAGAGAGTCTCTCATACTTAGGGAGAAGCTTGTCGAGGACTTTAGAAAAGGCATCGTAGTTCCGCAAGGACTCATAGCGCATGGTCGTGGGGAGTGCTTCGACTACCTTATAGGGGAGAAAACGATCGAGCCGGCGATGAAGGCTATTAGGGCTGCTGCCGCATCACTCCTGATGGCATCGTACCCCGTGATAAGCGTGAACGGTAATTCGGCCGCTCTAGCCGCTGAACATATAGTTAGGCTATCTAAAGCTATTGATGCTGTTATAGAGGTTAATCTCTTCCACAGAAGCGAGAGACGTGCACGGCTTATCGCTGAGAAGCTAGCTGAGTTTGGGGCTAGAGATGTTGTAGGTGTGGATGATGTTGTTGAGGGTGTTCCTGGGTTATCTAGCGATAGAAGGCTTGTGAGCTCTCGAGGAATACTGAAAGCTGATGTCGTTTTGGTTATGCTTGAGGACGGGGACAGGACTGAGGCTCTTAGAAGGCTGGGCAAGTTTGTTGTTGCTATAGATCTTAATCCACTGTCTAGAACAGCGAGAATGGCAAACATAACTATTGTAGATAATGTCGTTAGGGCTCTAGATGCGTTGATTAGGGAGGTGGCGAGGTTGAGGAACCATAGTAGGGGGTCCCTTGAGAACCTGCTGAAGGGCTACGATAATAGAGAGGTTCTGGCTGAGGCTATAAGGTGTATAGCGGATAGATTGATGCATCTAGCTAGAAATCCAGAGGAGATCGAGGTGTTTGAGGACCTCCACAAGGAGCTTTAGATATCTTTATCGTTACCGCCCCTGTATCTTTGAAGATGCCTAAATCTATTGAGGCGGCTAGCTTCCTTGCATGTTGATCCGTAACTGGTTTAGGTGTCGCCGATGTGAGCAGCAATGTCTGGAGATCACTGTAGATACATGGATACAGAGCAAAGCTACATTAGCGTCTGCTGGAACCTGTCCCAGAGGTATTTGGGTATGCCAAGAACCTCCTCTATAAGCCACTCCCTATAGCTTCTATCTCCGAATAGTTTAGCTAGATCTCTAATTCCAGTAACCACTTTGGCAACACCATATATGTTTTTACCCGTGAACAGATGCTTCTTAGCCTCTATAAGATCAGTTACCGATCCATATCTCCAGCTCCTGTAACCCTTAACCCTCCCGCTATCATCTATCCAGAACCCGTATCCACCGCTAAGCTGCTTCTTAATGAACCTGAGCGAGTCTCTAGCGTGTGCTGGGGGGCCAGTAACTATTTTCCGATCTCTAAACATGCAGTCCCTAAACTCCACGTATATCAATCCAAGATCCCCCTGCTCGTTCCAGAAAAAGCCGTATCTGAGGGGCTCATAGCCTTCTGATTCTAGAGACCTGTATAGTCTTCTGGCGATCCTTTTGATCTCACCCCATATGTTGTCTGGCGACTCACTGCTGTTGAGCCTAACCACTACACCAACTGGACAGGTGCATTGGCTTCCGCTACAGTAGATCTTTTCTATGGAGCCCACATCCAGCCCAGGTTCTTTTGGAAAGAAGTAGGAGTCGCTTGGATCATCGAGGAAGAGCTTCGAGGCAACAATGAATTTAGATAGTGTTTTCCTCGATACAGCGGCGGCGACGTTTCTCTTTGGATCGACGGGGTCGGGGAAAAACATAGCTGAATCCCTATATATGTTCTTGATATCCTCCATCGCATCCGAGTACCCCTCCAAATATATTTCTACAGGGATCCTCCACCTGTATGCTGCGTCCTCCACAACCCTAATGAATGATCCGTATTTGATGATTAGAAGCTCAACCAGGTACCCTGAGAAGCCCCCAACCCTCACCTCAGCACCATAAACGTTGGCGACCTTCATAAATCTCTTCAGCAACCTAACCTCATCTCTAAGCGACTCATCCATATGCCTCAAAACAAACTCTGTGTGGTAAGGGGTCCTATCCGTAGCTGTCTCAGCCTCGGAGCCCCTTGAAACTTTCAATGCTGGAACAATATCGGCCTCAACACCATCGACACTCACCCTGATATAGGGGTGCTCAGCATACCTAACCCCAGGGTTGAGGTCCCTGACGGCTTCTAGAGCCATAGAGATGAAGTTCTCCTTAATCCACTTTTTCCCGTATTCCTTCGGGATAAGCACGAAGACGTCTAGATCCAGATCTCCCGATAAAGCCGTTCCCTTAGCGAAAGACCCTTGAAGGGTTATCTCGAAGCCGTAGTCTCTGAAAGCCTCCTTCAGTCTCGACTCGATCAGGCTATAGACCTTTTTGCCGCGCTCAACCTCATCGCTGCTAGGCCTAAGCCTAGGCTTAGCGTCTTCGATGATTTTTTTGAGCTTCTCACTCAATCAGATCGACACCCATGATATCGCTATATATAGGCCCTCTAGGGGTTAGGGTGCTTCTCTTCAGCACAACCCTAGTTACTGGGGACCACCCGAAGTCGTGGTCTCTGAACATGTTTACTACATCGATCAGCTTATCTATATTTCTAGATCCCCTAACCCTAGCCAGAGTTATGTGTGGGGTGAACTCATGCTGATCCCTATGGAATCTACCACCAACAAGCCCTGTATCAATCGCCCTCCTGATGGCTCTAAGCTGATCGGTACCTTCGGACACGCCAACCCAGACGACACGGGGCCTAAGTATGCTTGGAAAAACACCCACACCCTTAACATGCATCTTGAAGTTTCTAAACCGCTTAAGATCCTCCATAACGCCCTGGACAATCGATAGATCCGACTCAGGGAACTCGCCAAGAAACCTTAGGGTGAGGTGTATATTCTCGTCCTCAACAGGCTTCACATCAGCCCCAGACGAGGCTATCTCGTTCTTCACCTTCACTATCCTTGAAAGAACATCGCTATCCTCGATCTCCACAGCTATAAAAGCCCTTATCATATCCACATCCTAGAAATTAAATAATTTAAGAGGATAGATAAATATAGCTAAGCTACACGCACTAAGCACATTAGGCAATATGTATCTGTTTAAACTCTACTTCAGCTCCTCCTCGGTTCTTCTCCTCTTAACGGCTCTATCAAACACTATCCAGTTCCTATACCACTCCTCGTTCTCCCTCTTAAGGAGCTCAAGGATCATTTTCGTAAGCTCCTTAGCCGAAACCTCCTCAACACCCTTATCAAGCAGCCTGCCCTCAACAATCTTACCAATCTTCCTAGCCACATCGAGAGGGGCGCCAGTCTTCATGCAGCTCACAACAACCTTCTCGACAGCGAACTCCTCTCTAGATCCGTCTCTCTTAATAACCTTCATAGCCGGACATCCTCAAAATAGATAATCGAGTAATAATATATAAAGTATTTAAACCCTCTTTATAACAAATAAAAAATGCTGGTCATGACCAAAGACAAGCTCGTTGTTGGAATGCCCTTTATAGAGTCCGCTGTACATAGAGTAACGGAGATTCTGGACAGCTATCTAGACCATGTAGAAACAATAGCGTTACCTCTACCGAGAAACTTATGCTATGAAATAGCTCTGGCCGGTCTGAGGAGGAGTGACGCGACATACAGTGACCTCAACGAGATAGCTTTAAGGTATATGGGTAGGGCCCATCTAAGGGTGTGGAGGGAGCTTCTAGTCAAGATCTCCCAGATGGTTAATCAGTATCCGCACAAAGACCTCAACTGCTATCTTAGTGATCAGAGCTATATTAGATCCCAGGAGATAGGCTATAGGTTGGCTGAGCTTGTACTCAGGTACAGGATCACTGGCGGTAGGGGGGTTAAGCCTGTCGAATGGATCAAGATATATAGATCTAGAGATGACCAGACAGACATACTTAAATCTGTGAGAAGCAACGATCTGATTATCCTGGACGAGTACAAGCTCTTCAAAAACGCACTAAAAACACTAAAAACACACAGAAAGCTACTCGCCAAAAAGCCGCTCATACCTACACCGGTAGAGCTTCTAGACCTGCTACTTGATGGCGAGATACCCCTGGATAGAATAGAGGATATAGCTGGATTCATAGCTAGATACCTTGGCGAATACATCGTAACATCGAAAAACTATGATGAAGCATACCAGAAGCTTATAAGGGACCGCGAATACACGGACTTCATAAACGATCTGGATCTAAATATATATGAGTAAACCGGCTATTTTTTAGATCTATTTAAAGAATAGATAAGCATGCTTAGCTTGCTCTCTATATTATTGATCCTTCTATCGAGATCATAGAGAAACTTGTTTATGGCCAGAGGATCGTTATAGCTGTCGAGATCGCTATCCCTATCCTCGTCACCGCTCAATGAAACAGATCTAATTAGAGGATGCCTCGAATACTCAACCTGCATATAGGTTAGGATAGCTCTTCTCACACACTCATATATAGTGAGCCCATTACTCTCACAGAGATTCTTAAACAGCTTATAATCCTCCGAGTTAAGCTTGGTCCTCACTATAATCATGGGTGGCACCACCTAATATATTGGCTCCATACATATCCACAATATAATCTATCATGGGTAAGAACCCAGCCCGCCCTCTAGACACATGGTATTAATTTATTAATATTCCATGGGATCAAGCGCCCTTGCCATAGATCTAATTCTCCTCACCACAGCGGCTACATCGTACCTACTGTAGAGAGCGAGAGAGGGTGTCGAGACATCGTACCTATAGCTAGACACGTAGTTCGGATAGTTCACATTTATCAACGATCTCAAATAGGGATCAATCATCTTAAGTTCCTCAGTACCCACGAGATAGACCCTGGAGAATAAAACAAGCATATCCAGTGGTCTACCTAGACTGTGAACCCGCATCCTCAACGCGTCTGAGCTATAGCACCCAAGAAGAACATGGATATCGATATCGTAGGGGACCACGGCATCGAACTCCTTTGAGCAGAGATAGCGGGGGACCTCCATCTTGAGGTATGGGTAGTCGCATGCAGCAATAAATACTCTTTCGGATTCCACATACTCTATACCGGCCCTTATACCGTGTATGGGGTTATAGCTGTCTGTATCGTCGTAAACTATCTTGAAGCCGGATCTACGAAGCAGATCCTCAACATATCCAAGCCTGTATCCTTTCTTAGCGACGACGACACCGTGATCTAGAGCATGGACAACCCTCAGAAGCATGGGCTTAAGATCTATATCCCTCAAACACTTATACACACCAAACCTGCTGGAGGCTCCCCCAGCAAGCACTATACCGGCTACATCTATATAGCTATATACCCTAGACATACCTAATCAATTTCCTCAAGCTAACTTTAGAGCCCCTCCTATATAGCTTACCCCTGGACAAGACCCCATACAGGGATGCCTGAGCCAGCTCAAAGCACCTCCCGGGACCCCACCTCAGCGGATACACCATACCATCGTCTCCATACCTAAATAGGTAGAGACTATCCATCTTCCTAACCACCTCTACATCCTCACCTAAAACGCCAGCCACGTCTAGATTAAGCCTCAACCCGGTAACTCTAGAGACTATAGGGAGGTAGAACTCATGGAAAAAGACCGCTGCAGCGACACACTGTCCCGGAAGCATGGCTATCGGCTTCCCGTCCACAACACCTATAGACCCTCTCTTCAGCACATTAACATTAACACCCTCAAAAAGCAGCTCCCCACCCAGCTCTCTAACTGCTTTCTTCACGAGGTCCCGCTCGCCGACTGAGGTCCCCCCTATAGTTATAACTGAATAGAGCTCCGCTAACGCCGACGATATGGCCTCTGATATGGATTCCTCACTATCTACCGATACACCCAGGTATTTCGGGAACCCGAAGCCAAGCAAACCAATTATGAGGGGTGATATGCTATCAACTTTACTCCCCATAGATCCAGATCCACCTATCTCCTCCACCGAGTCGTACCTCGCGAGCTCGCTACCCACGGCTAGAACCCCAACGCTATAGCTATAGACATGAACCTCATACACTCCTGAATAGAGTAGGAGGGAAACCATGTAGGGGTCGACAAGATCCCCTCTTCTAGCTAGGTACATACCACCCTTAACCACGTCGCCTGGAGAAACAACATCCTTGCCCGGCCACACCTTCTCAACGGGAACTATATACCCATTCTCCACCCTGGAGGCCTCCACCCTAACTATGGAGTCCGCGCCATAGGGTAGCGGTGCTCCAGTAACTATATAGTATGCCTCTCCAGGCTTGAGCTCTGGCGGCGTGTCCCCTATAAAGATCTTCCCTCTAATCTTTAGCCTGCCGTATCTAGCTAGATCCCTGCTATTTATGGCGTAGCCATCCATCGCCGATACTGGGTGGCTAGGTATATCCTTAGGCGCCTTGATGTCTTCCCCAATTATCTTTCCGTAGCTCTCGTGGGTCTTCAGCTTTATGGTACTTGGCTCTCTAAAGCCCGCCTCCCTGATCCTTCTGTGGGCCTCCTCTAGATCTATGAGCACCAAAACACCCGATGTGAATATTGTGTATCGCTACTAATAACTAGAATAAATATACCGCTGATACCTATCGAAACTCTATTACCTGCCTACCCACAGCTCTGCCTCTATGGAGGTTCTCCATGGCTTCATTAACCCTGTCCAGCGTGATCTTCGTGGTGAAGTCTCTATAGTTTATCACCTTTCTTCTGGCCAGGTCCACAACGGATCTGAGATCGTGGATCGAGCCATAGAACACAGAGGATATAGACAGCTCCCTAATAACCATGTGGTGCACAGGAATGCTTGGGCCATATGCAGAGCCCAGGCCCACGATAACGTATAGCCCTCTTGGGGCTAGAAGATCCATATATGTCTCTATAGATCCCCGAGAACCAACGAAATCCAACACAACCTTTACGT
>WANO01000058.1 GCA_015521765.1 Desulfurococcales archaeon | reverse complement strand
GCCTAAACACTCCCCTCTCATATCTACCCTGATTACCTGAACAATTATCCAGACATCCGAAAATATTATATAATATTATATAATACTTGGCCCAATATACTTTTACTAGTTTTAGATGTTTCATATTACACCATTACTCGCCCGTGACGTGATTTATTCTGTTCCGCTACTAATAATCCTGGGTAGTGATCCTTACGGGATTAAGGGTACCTTAAGCCAATGACACATGTCATTAACTTGGGCTTTGCTGGTGTATGCTGTTCTGATAGACTTTTTAATCCGTCGGACTATAATTATTTTCTGAAGAAGGTGGTTTCATTGGCTATACTTCGATCTAGGGTTCGGGTTGGTAGGCGTGGTGTTATTGTGATTCCCAAGGATATTCGGGAGAAGCTTGGAATAGTGGAGGGTATGTTTCTTGAGCTAAGTGTTGAGGGTGATAGAATAGTTCTGAAGACTCGGGATTTATGGAGTGAGCTTAGAATGCGTGGTAGGAGGCTTAAGGTAGATATAGATGAGGCTGAGAGGGAGCTGGATGAGGATGAAGAGCATTGGATGGAGAGATTGAAGCCTTGATAGTTGATACCTATGCCATTATAGCTGACTTAACTGGCCAAGCATCGTCTAAAGCGATAGATTTTCTGGAGAAGGTAAGGCTAGGAAGCATTGAAGGAATACTACACTACCTTATAGTTTACGAACTATCATATCACTGGAGAAAGGGTAGGTTGCCATTTAGAGGTGAAGAAGAATTACTAGAGTTTATAAATACGTATTTCACCATTAAGATCCTGGATGAAGCTCTTGCTGTAGAGGCGTCAAAGATGAAGACCTTAGGCGATAAACTATTGCTGTCTTCCGGAGATCCTGTCCTTAGTAGAAGAAGGCTTTCGGTATCAGATGCTACAACAATAGCCCTAGCCAAGAGAGGGAAAATACCCATTATAACTGGAGACTCTGATCTATCCTATGTAGCGAGAAAACTAGGAATTAACGTTCTTTGGTAAATTAAATCAGACAATAGTTTAACCTAAACTTATTTAAATTTATTTAAATAAACCACAATTATGATCTCCTCAAGGTGAAGAAAAGCCTCGAGGATATTAATCTTGCAGTAGTGGTTGCTGTATCAAAATATTTAAAAACAGCTAAAAGTACTGTGGGATAGGAATCGCTGGTGGGATATGGCTAGGTGGTGCGCTGGTATGGTCTGTGTTCTTGAGGCCAGTGATCTATATAAGGAGTATCCGGGAGGAGTGGTGGCTGTTAAGGGGGTTAGTCTAAAGGCTGGTCGGGGGAGAGTTTCCCTTATGGGGCCTAATGGTAGTGGTAAGACAACTACTCTTTCAATGCTGGCTGGAGCGCTTAAGCCGAGTAGAGGGGTTGTTAGGGTGTGTGGATATGATCTGTGGGGTAAAGAGTGGATTAAGGCTAGGAGGCATATAGGCTATGCTCTCCAGAAGATGCCGTTTAGGGAGAAGCTTAGCGGGATGGAGAACTTGATATGGTATGGGCTACTCCGAGGCTTGGGTTTAGGTGAGTCTAGGAGGAGGGCTAGGAGTCTATCTGAGGAGCTAGGGCTGTCGGGGTATATCAATAGGAGTGTAGCATCCTACAGTGGTGGTATGAGGAAGAGGCTTAGTCTTGCTGCCGCGTTGATGGGGGACCCCGATGTTTTAATACTGGATGAGCCCACTTCGGGCCTGGATCCGAGGGCTAGGGAGGAGTTGTGGCACCTTATAGAGGTCTCGTTGAAGGATCTCACCATAGTGTTTTCGGCCCATATGTCTGTTGAGGCTGAGCTGCATTCTGATTATGTATATATCTTTAATGATGGTGTGATAGTTGCTGAAGGTAGACCGAGTGAGCTGATAGAGAGGTATGCGCCCAAGCCTAGGATAATAGTCTATGTGAGGGGTGATGCAGAGCCTCTTCCGATTGATGGTGTAGAGCCGGAGATTGTGGCTAGAGGTGTATATATGTATCCTGTAGATGATCCTAGGGAGGGTATAAGGAGGATAGTTGACGCCTATAGCCAACATGGGGTTGCTGTTGAGAGGATTGAAACTAGGAAACCAGGGTTAGAAGAGGTGTTTTTCACCGTTACTGGCAGGAGACTGGAGGAGGGGTGAGGAAGAAGTGATATTATCGCAGATACTTAGTGAGGTGTATGCCGCTGCTAAGAGCATGGTTAAGGCTAGGGATCTATTGTTCTGGACCATAATATTCCCAATCATAGTTACGGGGCTCATGATAGGGATATTTGGGAGAGGAGGTTCAGATATAACGTTCGATATAGCGATCGAGAGCCATGATTCAGGCTGGTTTAATGAGACTGTGCACAATATACTTAACGCAATTGGAGTCTTTAACGTTAGATTTGTCGATCATGGACTGGATGAGCTTGTATCCAACGGAAGTGTGGATGTTGGGCTATATATACCCCAGGGTGTTAGTAGGAATCTTAGCTCGGGGATCCAGGCTAGAGTGGAGGTGTACTACCTAACAGGTGTGCAGGATTCGGAGGTGGCGAAGGCTAATCTGGAGGGTATACTATCGGGTATATCGAGAAATATCTCAGCTATAGGGATGAGTATGGCTTCCCAGTTCATCCCTGCAAACTTCTTAGAAAGGATAAAATTTTTGGCGGATCCAATTATAGTGGGTAACAGAGTCCTACAGCCCGAGGCTCTAGCGACGACTGGAGGGATAAGGGCCTACTATGTGGTGGGTATAGTTGGTATACAAGCACTGTATATAGGTATATTCTCAAGTATAAACATGATTGTTGAAAGGCGTAAGGAGGGGGTCTTTCCAGTAATACTTTCAAGCCCTGTAAGGGGGTGGGTTATGTTTGTTTCGGACACGCTAGCAACAATTGTGCTGGTTGCCATATCAGCTATAGTGGTTCTGCTGGCGGGTCTAGCTATGGGTGCTGACTACTCAAAGCTGGATCCGTCTAAAACAGCT
>WANO01000057.1 GCA_015521765.1 Desulfurococcales archaeon | reverse complement strand
GTATTCATTATGTATTCATTGCTAAGCGAGTTCTATGGAATAGTCAAAGCTGGTAGAAACATAGCTATTGGTGTTGTGAAGATAACTGTTCTGAGATAATAATTATCTTCTTTGCTGGCGTCATGAAGCTATTGTATAGTATTTAGGAACTTTCTAGCTCTTTTAGTATCATATCTACTTTTAGGAATAGCTTGAGTACTCTCTAGCTATGTGTATTGTCCTGCCTATCGACTTCTTGGCCTTTTCAATTATGTAGTCATCTAAGTATGACACGCTTAGGACGAGCCGGTTTTATCCCTGAATACCACTTTAAGGTAGTAGAGCCTGTCCCGGAGTGTTTTACTTCTTCTATTTCTTCTCAGAAACTTATCGAACTTCTTTAGGTCATCCTCAGATACCTGTATTTCTTCTCGTATTCTACGAGGTCCCTACGTATCTCATTATCATGTCTTCTAATAACAGGGTCTCTTAGCTATGGATCTTCCAGATCTAGCCTTAACAACCTAATATTAAGGTATAAGGCTTTACCTACATTAATATAATAATATAATTATAATATAATAATATAATAAAGTATATTTGGCAAGCTTCATCTACTTCTCGGTGGCGAGGCGCTGAGAAGCAGTTTCAAGTTTTGTTTATTATCCATGGGTTTTAGTTAGCTTTAATCACTTGCTTGCAGTATAGCTTATAAGCGCTACCACCAATACTGTGTGGTGAGGGCTGAGCGAAACAATCCGATGAGGAGACGAGACTAGGATGATGTCCAGACCTATGACCACTTCATCTTTGCCCGGGAGTCTGAGACGATGAAATCGTACTCACAAAGAGCGGGGGCTGAGACAGGGGTGATGAAGTCGGGTCAGAAGCAACGATGAAGCCTGAACTCTATAATAAGCAATAACTTCTAGATACTCTTCTTCACCTTAATAATCTCAGACAATCCCGTACCGTTCACCCGAGCCGTGTCTTCATTTATCAAGCTGTGTTGAAGTGTATTGGGCACGGCTGGGTTCATCACGGCTTCTCCATCCCCCTTCCCCCCGCCTACGGGAGCCGTGCTCCCCTCGGCGAAGAGCGGTTCATCCCATAGTCTCCCTCACCTAGTTCATCGAGTTCATCCCTACCTCTCTAATATATTCTACAGAAATACTTATAAGCTTAAGATAATGAGGAGATATGGGCTAGATAGACACACGGCTAGTGTATACATAATAGCACTACGTGGCATAGAAAGGCATAGTTTGATACAGAAAGCTACAATCTAATGTTTCTGCCCCAATGCTTCTAATAGGAAACACCTCCTCATATCCTTTACTCGGAAACCCGCATATCTGAAATTCGGAGCCATGTAGAAAGCATCTAAAATGGTACTGTATAATAATTGGTTAACTTTAAGAGAGCTGACTAGTCAAATAGTCCTGGGGATTTAATTTTTGGAGCGGAAATACAGATGGATTGAGGTAAACCCGAATGTTTGTCATGGTAAGCCTGTTTTTAGGGGCACAAGGGTTCTGGTAGCTGATGTTCTTGAAATGCTTGCGTCTGGTATGAGTATTGATGAAGTTCTAGAGGAGTATCCCCAATTAACTAAAGAGATGATTCTCGAGGCAATAGCGCTTGCAGCTGAGCTCCTTAGAAGGGAGAGGCGTGTCATACCAATTTCTGCTTGACGAAAACGTCCCCAGAACGATTTTTAAGCAACTAAGACAGAAAGGCTTTCACGTCGAATATGTACCACAGGGCATTGACGATAGAACAGTCATTGAAATAGCCAAGGAAAGGAATCTGATACTAATTACGAGAGATAGTGATTTCGCTGATGAGTTGAGGTATCCACCTAATTCTCATCCAGGCATAATTGTGCTTCGTATCCATCCCTCATTACCGAGAGTATTGGCTGAGCGCTTAACTTTTGTATTAGAGAATGTTAAGGAGCTAAAGGGGAGAATTACAATAATATACAGCGATAGAATAGAGATTATTGGAGAATAATATACAACTTATTAATTAATATCTTAATCATGTTACCGGTTTGGCGGGAGATACAGAGAGCGGTATGTGTTGAGACTATTTTGAGGTACAGGGAGGTGATGGAGGAGAACGGGCTAGGAGGTCTCTATGTACTACTGCTTGGTGGGGCTAGACTCAAACACATACTAAGGATGGTGGAGGAGTGGAATCGCTCGAACAGGTAAAACACCCTACTAGCGAGTTAGAGCGAGGTTTTGATGTAGTGATGAATGGTGTCGATACTATCTAGACCTGAGGGAGGGTAGCAAGCAGGCTGACTACATCTACTCTCCCCTGACCGATGTGGGGGGGGGCAGGTAGCCCCAGCTAAACTACCGCCAGTTAGAGGATAAGCTACGGAAGCTTGGTGTACAGGCGAAGCTCTTCAGGAAGTTCACCAACCATATATTGGAGGAGCTGGCGCACAGACACAACATCCGGCTAGACGCCGTGAAACCTGATAATGAGTAGAGAGCTGAGCGTAACGGGTACAAGCTGGGCTGATAAGCTATTTAACACCATATATCGAGTGGCTGAAGAGGAACGGTTTAATCTAATTTCTTCTTTACTAGGGATGACACTTCCTTCACCAGCTTCTCCACTCTTTTCTGAGCGGTAGCGACATCTTTCTCGATACACCAATCCTCGTAGAAGCAAACATGCATCTCGGTCGCACTAGCCCAGGAGTCATGCACCCATTCCCCAAGCTCATCCCCCAGTCTCCTCTTCCACTCCCAGAGCTCGCCGTGACTAGTCAAACGCTTCCCATCCCTCAAGTAAGCGTAAGCCTTGACTGCAAGGGCGGCGGCACCCCAGAGCTTCTCAGCCGCCTGCCTCACAATGCCTTTACCCAGCTCCTCCCGGGCCTCCTCCAATAGGTCCTCGGCGGCCCCCACATACTCCCTTACCCTATCCTTAGGGTCTAGGCCCTGACTCAGAACCTCGACAAGGTACTCCTCAACGCTGAAGCTATACTTCTCCGCCTCATCCCTGATACGCTTGGCTAGGCGGCCCCGGATAAGTATCGCCTCCGCCAACCTTGGCACCTCCAAGAATAAAATATAGGCTCCACAGTTTAAAACGGCCGCAACGGCGAGCAGGGCGTGGACAATGGCTAACGCTACGGAAAAGTAGCCTATAGGCTAGCCCACAGAGCGGCTTACAGGAGCGGGCCCGTATATTTCTAAAAGAGTATGAGAAGGCGATAGACCGGTTGTCGAGCAGCTCTACACGCGTGCGGGTGTAGTTAGCTCAATGGGGAATCGGGAGGATACTAATGGGGGACCTCCGCCGCGTGAGAATGCATAGATAGCAGGGATTCATATCAGCGGTATGTATGTACTCCAAAGTGATAAACGCTATGGATATTCAGGTTGATATTAATAACCATGAGATATACATGGTTGTTAGATAGAGTGTTCTACCCAAATTAGAAGATTCTCTATTTTAAGCCAAAAATGCTACTTAATTCCTTCTTAACCTTATCTAGAGTCTCTTCAGCAAGTCTGCCAATGACTTTCACAACTAGTTTCTTCTCCACAGTAAAAATACTTGAGCAATCTATATAGCTTGGCTCCCTCTTTAAACGGCCAATAGCTAGGTCTGATTGTGTTATCGGTATTCTATGCAGCCCAGAGGAGCCAGTTACCTTTGCCACTATCATATCGTCGCCCAAGTCTACGGCATTCAATACCAAGACTGGCCTTAGTTTAGAGCCTAGTAGGTCTGTGAACGGGAGCTCTAGGACAATAATATCTCCTTGTCTATATTTCGAAGAGTTCTTCGGCATCCTCACCCTCCCTTAAGAGCCTAAGATATGAATAGAGCTTCTCCGTATCGACACCCTCAACATCTATTATCTTTATCTTGACCTTCTTACCCTCAAGCTCCGTCAAAGGCTTAAGCGGAATAATCACGCCACCCTTAACAATACACTCTATCTCGGACATCTTCAAAGCACCGTGTGATACTATTGCTGTAGAGGGTAATCAACTTAGCTTACACTATTCCCTTATCCTTTGGTAACGCTACAGAAGCCGATGCAATATATGTTTGGTGGTGGGCCCGCGGGGATTTGAACCCCGGACCTCCGCCGCGTGAGGGCGGCGTCCTAACCGGGCTAGACGACGGGCCCTGTTTAGCTCTCATTATTTTGATTTTGCTCGGGTTTTAATAAGTTTAATTTCTGGTTATATATTTCCGAATTCTATATTTGGTTGGTGTGCTCTATCGTGCTTGATGTTGTTATAAGGAACGGGATTATTGTTGATGGCTCAGGATCTCCCCCTTTCAGGGGTGATGTAGGCGTTAAGGGTGATTCTATCGTATCCATCGGCGACTTGAGCAGGGTTAGAGCTGAGAGGGTTATAGACACCTCGAACCTTGTGGTTTCTCCTGGATTTATAGATCTCCACAACCACAGCGATCTTGAGATCCTAGCGGTTCCGACAGCAGACAACTATATCATGCAGGGCGTAACAACCCTCGTAACAGGCAACTGCGGCTATTCTCCAGCACCAATAAGCGAGTTGAATAAGGATCTCTATCTAGCTAGAAGGAGAAAAACCATAGAGACTATAGGAGGCATTAGATGGGGAAGCTTCGAGGAGTATCTAGATGTGCTCGATAAATCGCCTAAAGCCACCAATATAGCGCCCCTAATAGGGCATGGAGCGGTGAGAAGCTCAGTAATGGGTGCAGAGAACAGGGAACCAACAGACAGAGAGCTGGGCGAGATGAGAGAGATCGTTGAGAAAGCAATGAAGGCAGGAGCTTTTGGGATCTCCACAGGCCTAATATATATCCCAGGAGTCTTCGCCAAGAAACACGAGATCGTGGAGCTAGCCAAGGTATCGGCGAGATACGGGGGTATATATGCATCCCACATGAGGGATGAGGGAAACGGCCTCATAGACTCGATCATAGAAACAATATATGTCGGGCTAGAGAGCGGTGCAGGAGTAGAGATATCCCATCTAAAAGCCGCAGGCAGACCGGCGTGGGGTAATGTTTCTAGAGCACTTAGAGTTATAGAGGACTACGTTAGAAGAGGATACGACGTGAGTGCAGATGCATACCCCTATACAGCGTCATCCACGGGCCTGGAGGCTATATTCCCGAGCTGGTCTAGGGAGGGTGGTGTGTATAGGCTGATCGACAGGCTAAAGGATAGGGAAACATTCAATAGAATCGTAAAGCACTTCGAGAGATCGGGTATAATGGATGAGCGCTACCTAGACTGGGGGCAGATATATATAGCAAGCTCAGAATCACATAGAGAGTTTGAGGGATTAAGTATACTCGAGATAGCTGAACAGACAAAAAGTGATCCTGTAGATGTGGCGTCAAAGATCCTGATTGATGATCAGGGATCCACAACAATAATAATACACTCAATGTCAGAGGAAGACGTTAGAGAAGCAATCTCACACCCGCTCGTAGCGATCAGTAGTGATGGTAGCGTGAGAAAGCCAGGCGAGGGGAAACCACACCCCAGAAACTATGGAACATACCCCAGAGTTCTAGGACACTACGTCAGGGACCTCAAGCTAATAACACTAGAAGAGGCAATCAGGAAAATGACCAGCCTACCAGCTAGAAAACTCGGTCTATGGGACCGGGGTTTAATAAGGCCTGGATTCAAGGCTGACATAACGATCTTTAACCCATACACTGTAAATGACAGATCAACATTTCAAGACCCACACAAATATCCGCAGGGAATAGAATACGTACTTGTGAACGGAGAAGTAGTTGTTGATGAGGGAGAGCATACAGGGAAAACACCTGGAAGACTACTTAGAAAAACACGAATAAAAACATTATAGATTTTAAAATAGTAAATAACAATGGTGTGTGATGAACGCTCTATCCAGAGAGTAGAATATAATGATCTGAAAAACCCCGGCTGAAAATATAGAAACCGACTTAAAGCTATTTACTCTCTATATCTCTACTAGATCTGGAGCAGACACTAATGAAGAAAAAGGAAGTAAACAGCCATAGTAAAGACGTAACCAACCTAAAGCAGCTAGATATAGGCACTGTATTAAGAGACTTTGGAAAAGAAAGTAGAATATATAGCTACATGATCTCTATATTCAGATCCATCATATCCGGTCAGCACGACTCTAAAGCAAGGAATATATACGAGTACTACAGGAAACTATATAGTAGCGGGTCCCCAGAAAACAAAAATAACTCTGAAAACACCCGTGGTTCAGCGCTGTATAATTTAGCTGCGCTCCATACATACATAACCCTTATATCCAAGCTCTTCGCATATAACACAATATGCTACTATAGCTATGGAAAGAGACTTAAAGAATGCTTGAACCCGAAAAATATAGGGGACCTCATAGAAGATCTCAAAAACATAGAGAAAGGAACATTGGTTAATGATGAACCCAAAATAACCAACTTCCCCGGGGAAGAGGCGTATATATACTCTTGGTTCATAGACCACATAGAATCATCGGCAACACTTAAAAACATTATTAAGGAAGCGATAGAAAAGGTCTCATCATATGACCCCCTCTACTTTATTAGGTACAGAAGCCAGGTAAGGGATGTGTTTGGAGAGCTATACCAAGATCTCATCGATAGAGATATAAGAAGAAGTCTTGGAGAGTTCTACACACCTCAATGGCTCTCAGATCTATTAGCGAGCGAAACCCTACAGCTAGCGTTGATGAAGGGCTTGGCGAACGGATCATTATCTATTATCGATCCCATGTGTGGATCTGGATCAATAATTCTATCGTTCATAAAAAAGATCTCTAGCACAGGCAGCAGGTTAAGTCCAGATAAAGTAGAGGTTTCAGGACTGGAGGTGAACGCTGCATCGCTAATACTGGCCAGGTCCCAGTATATAGTATCGGCTATAGACATCCTAAGTAAAAAATCCACCTCTAATGGCCTGCTGGAGGTCCCTGTGTATAGCTGCAATATATTGGAGCTAGATCAATGCCGGAGGAACATCGTAAGGAAACATAGTGTCTTAGCTACTAACCCTCCATGGATCAACTGGGAGGACCTATCACAGGAACTTAGAGAGAAATATAGAGACCTGTGGAAAAGATATGGTCTATTGGGATCTTCAGATACCTATGACGCACCATACAGCAGGATGGGTAGGGCTAAACGTGATCTTTCAACACTTCTATTCTATATATCAGTAGATAAGCTACTCAAACGCGGAGGGATAGCAGGATTCATAATAACCCAATCGGTCTTCAAAAGCATAGCATCCGAGAGATTCCGCAGGTTCCAGCTACCCGACGGGACCCCCATCAAAGCGGTTAAGGTACATGACTTCTCCAATATAAACACCTTTAAAGACGCCTTCAGCCGCGCATCGATCGGTTTATGGATCAAGGGACACAAAACAGTCTATCCACTCAAATATATAGTTTGGGTTAAAGACCCCAAAAACCGAGTTAGAGCTATAGAGACACGCGCCTACCCAATCTCTAAATCAACAGGTGTATGGCTAACCATCCCCAGCGACATAAGGATCCTGCACAGAAAAATGGTTGGGAGATCAGATTACAGGGCATACTCCGGACTAGTAACATCTATGAATTCTGTTTACTGGGTTAGTGTTTTAGAGGACCTCGGGAAGCTAGTTAAGGTCACTAACCTCGGTGATGCAGGCAAGACTAAGGTTACACCCATAGAGGCATATATCGAGAAAGAGCTGGTATACCCGCTGGTTAGGGGGCGTGATCTGTTCAAGTGGGGCTACAGATACAGCCACCATATAGTTGTTCCATCTAGGAGCGATGGAAAGCCTATATCTCTAGACGAAATGGTACTAAAGTACCCAAACGCATATAGGTATTTCGCAAGATACATATATGAGCTCAGCAATAGAGGAGGCGAACCGTATAGATCTTCACTAGCCTCCTGGAGGAAAATCGTGGATCATGTAGAGCTGGATAGAGCAAGCTATATAGATGAGGTTGTGGAAAAGCTGGCTGTAGACGTAGGATCAGGGCGTGAGGTCCCCTTCTACTATATATTTAACACAAAGAACATCTTTAGCCGATATAAGGTTGCATGGAGATACATAACTAAATCGTTTTA
>WANO01000056.1 GCA_015521765.1 Desulfurococcales archaeon | reverse complement strand
GTTAGAATGCTTGATCTGGGGTTGGAGGGTTTAGATGCCTCCTACTTAAACGATCATGATTTGGAAACCATTATCGGTAGGCTAAAATCTAGAGAGCCGTATTGGTTTATCTATGTTTATAGAGCTATAAAGCTTGGAGCCGACCTAGATGAACTGTCTAGTATAACTGGCATAGATAAGTTCTATCTCTACATACTCAAAGAAATAGCCGATGCCGAGAGATCAGCTCGGGATTCTTTGGACGGGTCTGGCTATAGATCTATAGGTCCAGACATAGATGCCGTAGAGATACCTAGAGATTACTTATCCGCGCTAAAGTCTTATGGGTTCAGTAATAGCCAGCTAGCCAATCTTCTAGGTGTTGAAGATCAGAGAATCCGTTTATTGATCAATCGATACGGCCTGAAGCCATATATCAAGAGGATAGATACCTTAGCCGCCGAGAAGCCAGCCAGAACTAATTATCTATATCTAACATACGATGGTGTCGATAGCGATATAGACACTAGAGGTATTGCTGATAAACATAGAAATCGCATACTGATAATCGGTGCTGGTGTTTTCAGAATTGGTGTATCTGTTGAGTTTGATTGGGCCACAGTTAATTTAGCTAGGGAGCTTCGTTCGAGAGGGCTTAAGGTGTCTATAGTCAACTATAATCCTGAAACCGTGTCCACAGATTGGGATGAGAGCGACAATCTATATTTTGAGGAGGTTTCTCTCGAATCGATCGAGAATATATATAGGTATGAAAAGCCTAGAGGCGTTATAGTATCTGTTGGTGGACAGCTATCCAATAGCCTAGCTAAAGAGTTAGAGGAGCACAATATACCTATTATCGGGGTCCCGGGCAAGACAATCGATATTGCTGAAGATAGGTCTAAGTTTTCTAGGTTGGTTGAGGAGCTTGGTTTAAGGCAGCCTGAATATGTTGAGGCTACTGATCTGGGTGAGGTAATAAGCTTTATAGATGAAGTTGGATTTCCTGTGATAGTTAGACCCAGCTATGTGCTTAGCGGAACCTCAATGAAGATAGCCTATGATTTAGGAGAGCTCCTCAGCTATATATCTAAAGCTACAAAGGTCTCTAAAAAATATCCTGTGGTTATAAGCAAGTTTATCGAAGACGCTATAGAAGTTGAGGTTGATGCTGTCTCTGATTCGAGGCGTATTGTTGGCGTTACTATTGAGCATATAGAGCCCTCCGGTGTGCATAGTGGTGATTCCACGATGGTTACTCCAGTGAGGAGGCTTAGAAGATCGATGCTAAGCGATGTGTGGAGGTGTGTGTCTTCTATAGCTATGGAGCTTGGGATTAGGGGTCCCTTCAATATTCAGTTTCTGGTTAAGGATGGCGCCACATATGTTCTTGAGCTTAATTTGAGGGCCAGTAGATCTATGCCCTTCTCAAGTAAATCCCGTGGAGTCAATTTAATCAGGCTGTTTGCGGATGTTGTTGATAAGGGATATATAGATCTGGATCTAGGAGGCTATGAGGGCTCATTCTATGAGCTTCCACCTAGATCTTGGGCCGTTAAATCGCCTCAGTTTTCATGGGCTCAATTGAAGGGGGCCTACCCGTATCTAGGGCCTGAAATGCGCAGCACCGGGGAGGCTGCTTGTTTAGGTAATACATATTATGATGCCCTACTTAAGAGCTGGCTTGCTGTTTCACCGAATAGAGTACCTCCTAACGACTCGATCATACTGGTCTATGGGCGCGGTGGTGTAGACAGGAATCTTTTGACGGAGGCCTCGACGTTCTTGAAGGAAGCTGGATATAGGGTTGCATCGATTGCTGGTTTAGAGGTTGATGGTGTTGATCTTGTTTTAGATCTAGAGGATGCAGTGGATTATATTAGAAGAGGAAAGGTTGGTCTTGTAGCTACCTCAGGCTATATGCCTGATCTGGACTACTCTATACGCAGAACAGCAGTAGATCTAAATATACCCATCATACTGAATTCCATGCTGGCTCTTGAGCTGTCTAGATCTCTGAAGTGGCGTGTGGATGGAGGGATCTTCAGTGTCGATGAGCTCAGTAGCTATTGGTGAATATATAGGTTCGGCTAAATGCCTTCTCATCATTTTGCTTGCTTTCTAGTGTTGTATGTTCAGAACCGAGGGTATACCACATCTATGTAAAATTTAATTATATTAGAGATTATAATTAAATTGGTGATCAAAATTCCACTTCTAAGTAGCGGGTACGTGATAGCCGGTGCATATGCAGATAAATTAAGGAGAACAATGTTCGCACAGCTTAAGGACCATATAAAAAATGGGGAAATAACCGCCCAGGAGGTCGCTAGGAGTGTGGGTGAGTTAAATAGGATGCTCTATACCCTGCTGGTTGAGAAGCTGAAGATTCAGAAAGGGGATCTTGTTAGGATAAGGATAAATTACGATGTTAAGGATGGCAAGATCGTTTGGGATAGAGCCACACTGAAAATAGAGGCTTTTAGAAGAATACCCGATGAAGAGATAGCTAGTGCGGTAGAAGACTTCATATCAAAATGGGATGAGATATATGAGAAGGGGATATCATATGAGATCACTAAAATAGGCGATACAGAGGACGGGGATGAAGTGTATACTATAAAGCTGGATGGTAATGAGGTTGGCGCATTAATAACTACTCCAATAGACGATGAGATATTCATAAAGAAGGGCGCTATTCTACATCCAACACCTATCGTTATAGAGAAGCTTAGGATGACGGTGCCTTCGGGGTCCTCTATAGAGTCGGTTATCGAGGAGATAATAAGGGAGGCTCAAAAGAACCCGAGATATGTGTCGCCTGATGAAGCTAGGAAGCTGGTTAACTATATAAGGAGCCGTGTATCAGCATCTCCTATAGAGTATGAGGAGTCCATTGAGGAGGAGTAGTGTCTTTAGAGAGATTTAAATTGAGCCAACACTAAGATTTATCTGGAGAAATCTGTGGATATGCCGGTATTGCTGATGAGGAATCCGGGATCTGATGCTTTAGATACGTAGATGAAGAAAGGTCTTGCATTCTGAGTGGTTTACATATTTAAGCCTACCCTATATAATATCTCTGGAGACCATATGGCGGTAATGGATTTCAGGAGCGTTATTTCTTCTCTTAGGAATCTTTTGGGTATATACTGTTTGGGTCTTATCCTTTTTATTCTCTACCTCTATATTTTAAGTGTTTTAGTGAGGTTTATCTCGTATGTTATCACAGATCCTTTATTGTTTAATGTGGTTTCCCTCCTTATGTATGGGTTTCTAACTTTGGTATGGCTGTATGTCTGGTGGGTCTCGATGCTCAAAATCAGAAACATGCTTATTGAGAAGATGAAATGATTTTTCTCAGCATAGATATTAGCTTCTCCATCTTGTGTGGAGTTAGCTTTATTCCGTACTCTTTTTCCTCTAGCTTGATGTCGGATAATAGCTTCAACGCTTCATTGTATATCTCGTTCAATGCTGCACGCAGCTCCTCTGGTATATCATTTGTGTTGTCTACGGCTTCTTTGATCTGGCATATATATAAGTCGGCTATTATCTCTAACATTTTAGAGAATCTTAATGGTGTTTCTAGAACACGTATGCTACGCCATGCCTCTTCAATGTGCCTGTCCTCAATATCTTTTTCCTTTAGACATGACTGTCTATACTGAATGTAGATCAGCTTGAACGCTGTATAGCTACGGGTGGCTTCCCACGCTAGCTGCCTAATCATCTTGCGTTAGTGTTTTAGGTGTTTCGACTTTAAAATATATCTAGAATACATCATTGATTACTCTCTCTATTTTATTCGCCATCTCCCATGGGTTATCGAAGCATTTTATGATGTGGACAACACCCAGATCCTGTAGACTGGCATCGAGCTGGTAGCTGAATGGTCCTTCTAGCTTCGATGCTATCTCAAATACCTTTTTTATTGATCTAGAGAGCTCATCTATGTATTCTGGGTCTTCATTACCCTGAGGTAGAGGTATATGCATGAAGACACAGGGCTTCCCCGAGGACTGCCCTATATCTATAGAGAGGCCTTCACCTATGATTATTCTTGCTACATCTCCGTGTGCCTCTATAGATAGGCCCCTTAATCTAGCTGCATTCGAGATCTTCTGCATCCATGACAGCTCCCCTCCCTCATGCACATCTATAAACTCATCTTCTTCGAACTCCTCGCTAGGCATTTTGTTTTAGCCCCGTTATATGGACTTGCTTAGACTGATTATAGGTGTTGTTGGTATGATTTATTATTGGATGACTATGGGGATTCGTATTCTTGTGTCCGGCTTGCTACCTTTCGACTCTGGAAAAACTACTGTAGCGAGGATCTTGATTGAGGGACTAAGAGAACGCGGGGTCTCTATAGGGGTCTCTAAACCTATAGCCGGCCATAGCTTGTGGTATCAGCATGGTTCTATATCGAATATTGCCAGGGAAAATATGCTTGTTGGTGAGGATGCTGTTGTGCTTAGGGATTCGGCTGGATCTAAAGATCCTCTTCCAATGATCAATCCCCTTGATATAGGTACCTTACCACCTGATCCCGAGCAGTTTATAAGCTCCCTATCAGTATACTATGATCATGTTGGGACCACAATAAGATCAGCTATAATATCGAGAATTTCGAAGTGCAATGGTGATAAAGTTTCGTATAAGCATCTAGTTATTTCGGATAACTTAAGGGTTCTAAATAGAGATCTTAGGGCATCGTTTAATCGATTGCTTAACTATATCAAGGGAGATGTTGAAGAGGTGGCGTTTGGAGCTTTCGAAAGAATCGTTAGCGATGCAGTAAAACATGCTGAGAGGTGTCTCGAGACCCTATACTCTATGCATGAGAACCTGCTGATCGAGAGCTTTAACGACGCCTCGGCCCCTACTGTTAATTCGTTGAATGTTGATCTTGTTGTTGTTGCTGCTCCTGGGAAGGTTTTTGTGTATGAGGGGGACCTCTATAGAAGGGCTTTCTACGTTACCTCTTCTATAGTTCATTCGTCTCCTTTTGGGGCGTGGAGTACTGTTGCTGATCTAGTTAAGCTGATTAAAAGGTACCATGCTCTAGACATGCCGCCTCTTTGGGATGCTGATAGATATGGGGTTTTTAGGGAGAGGCTTGTGGATCTTGTATTGGGATATAGTGATCTATTATGATCCTTTAAGATGAAGGCTACATGTAGCTTTACACTATTTTGTTACTTATCTATCAATATGATCCATTTCTTAAGGCTATTGTCGTATATTATCATGTTGGCTTTTCTCAGCTTCTCAAACAGCTCTTGCTCCTGTCTGCTTGAGAGGACTTTTTTTATTGCCGCATCGCTACTGCTCCATATGCTGTCTATTTTTTCTGTGAATATTCTCCAGAATTCGGGATCTATAGCCACCCTTTCCCCCTCAATATTAAGTATTACAGCCCCCTCGTTTTCGAGCTTTCTAAAGAATGTATCCCTGTTTCTTATCCTGTTTGATAGTAGAGATTCATAGAATACCTTCTGTTCCCTGAGTATCTCGATTGCTGTCTTTCTCTTCTCTGGATACTGCTGCCTTGCCCTAGGCTGCTGGTGCTCCTCGAGCTCCTTTATCTTTCCCTCTATATCTGATATCTTTTCTTTTATACTTTCGATGGCCTCGTACAGTGATGCTATCTCTCTTTTTGCTTCATCCATTTTTGATGTGTATGGATTTATTATATCCATGATTTTCCTCTCGATTTTGGCGACGTACTTATCTATAAGCCTGCCTATATCTTTCTGCTGTGTAGATTCTATCGTCGGTGCCTCTACATGGGTTCTTAATATATGTTCTATATAACGCTCTATTGAGCTGTAGCCCTTTATTGCTGCTTGCTCCTTGATTTTCCTATAGGTGTTGTCGTCTATATTGATCAATATTTCCGGCATGCAATCTCCATGAATTATTTTTGGGAGCAGAGTATTTAAGTTGGGGGTTCACCGATATATCTCAAGAGGAGGTGTGCACTATATATTTTTTGGAGATATGGCTGTGTCTATAGTGCTTCTTCTTTAGCCATGTAGATACTATTTATTGGCTTGCTGCTGGATCTGAAAAACCTAGCTTATGGGTGGCGAATTCATGGAGCTTGAGTTTAGTTTATACGCTTAAGGTTATATCTCGACGTGTTTGAGCTGCTCCAATACTTTATCCCTTATTTCCTTTGGTGATGGTATATTTTCTATTATTTTTCCGTTCTCGATGTATTTCTTTAGAAGTGGTGTTGGTTTTGATCCGTCTCCACATCTGGGGGGCTCGCTATCCCATTTCAGTATTTGGTCGCTGTAGTCGTTGAGGCATCTATATACCTGCTTCATGCCTGGCCACTTTCCTCTTTTCGATATGGGTTCCCATCTGCCATTCTTGTTGATCTCTATAATATCCATGCTTATATCTATGCTTGGGGGAAAGGCTATTGAGGTCCCTACACCAAAACCGTCTACAATATCGTTTAGCTGCTTGATTTCTTCTTCATCTATTCCCCCACTAACGAACACCTTGACTTTGCTGTACCCATGCAGATCTAGGGTCCATCTAACCTCCTCAACTATCTTGCGCATATTTCCTCTTCTCGAGCTTGGCGTGTCCAACCTTACTCCGTAGAGCCTGTCCTTTAATAGTTCGGCGGCCATAAGGCTTTCTATTCTTTCATCATAGAATGTGTCCACAAGCATTATTCGGGGGACCTCTCTCTCCATGGTTTGGTCAAATGCCTCCCAGGCTTTCCTCTGGTCCTCAAAGAGTATGATGAGTGTATGTGGCATTGTTCCTGTTGGTTTGATTCCGAGCGTTTCTTCATTGAATGCCCCTGACACTCCGTCGCATCCTCCTATGTATGCTGCTCTATCTAGTATTGGTGCTATTGCAGGGTGTGCTGATCGGAGGCCGAAGAACAGAACAAGCTTCTCTCCTGCCAGTTTCTTTATTCTTGCGGCTTTCGTCGCTACAGATGTTGAGTGTCTAAGCATCCCCAGTATTGGTGTTTCTAGCTCTAGAAACTCCCTTATTGGGCCCTCGATAACTAGGAGAGGTTGATATACCCTGAAAAGTGTGCCCTCATCCATTGCGTATAGATTTATTTTTCTGCCTTCCAGCAGCTTTATAACCTCCTCTAACCCAGCAAATATACCCCACTCCCAGTTCCTAGGGAAGCTGTATACGTGGGCCTCCATCCTAACTAATCTACTGGATAATCCGTGGGATTCAAGTATTCTTAGGGCTCTCCTAAAATATATATCGGTGACCCATCCAGATCGTATCTTGCCCCAATCAGCTATAATGTTGAAGCACCCAACAAAGTTTTGGCCAAATATCAATTTAAAAGTTACCTGGAACGATACAACGATCTGGGTAAAATAATTATAAGTCCTGGAATATATTTGATAGAATGGAGACCATAAGGGCCCGTAGCTCAGCCTGGTGGAGCGCCCGGCTGATAACCGGGAGGTCGGGGGTTCAAATCCCCCCGGGCCCATCTACAAAAATTGTTTATGTGTTTAAGAAATATACTAAATTGATTTAAGTAATTATTCCTAGATCATAGAGCTAGAAGTTATTTATTTGCGAAAAATTTATTTCTTGGTTATCTCCTTAAATAGAAACACTATTAGTAGGGCGGCAAATACTAATATAATTACCATGAATACTAATCCCATTATCCACCATATCCAGTGTCCCCAGCCAAACGCTCCTGGCCCCCAGCCCCAGCCTCCGCACCAGAAGCAGGCTTTAGTCTCTAGTGGTTTAACTATGAGTGTTAGGGCTAGTAGTGATGTTGCTATCGGTAATATGGCTTTTTCTATGTTTTTTCTCTTTACTATAATTGGGTTCACCCCCTCTTCTCTGGCTTATTTAGTTTTTCAGTGTGTATCTTGCTCCATGCTGTAGACTGATCCTATATAGTTGCCGTGCCATTGGTGAAACACTACATATCCTGTATATGCGTTTACGCTTAGCATCTGCATCTGCCCTTCAGGTGTCTTGAAGTGAAATGTATAGTAGCCTGGGAATACGTATTCCTCAACTATTCTTGAGCCCGGTATATTGGTGTTTATCCATTTCTCGGCTATCTCCTTAGCTTTCTCTATATCGATCTCGCCAGCTTGTGTCTGGGGCTGTATGCAGTGCCCGTATAGATAGTTCCACATCATGGACTGTGGTTCTGGATGTATCATTCCATTCGGAAACACTATTATCTCCAGCGCACCTATATCTCTTTCTGTATCCCATATTAATACATAGTAGTTATTCGAGTACTTCTCTATTGATTTAACCTCTAAGCTGCTTGATGGGTAGTTCTGCTTGATATATGTCTCTATATACTGCAGTATATTCTCATCGTTCACCGCCGTCCCCTGCATCGGGTTCATGCCCATCATACCCCACATACCCATGCCCATACCACCCATCATGCCTCCTCCCATCATTGGTCCTGGTGCAGCTGTACACGCAAACTGTGCTTGCTGCTGCATCCGCTGCTGATTGATCTGGTTCATCGGGGGCATTGTATCCATCATGTTTTCCCTAGCTGGAGCTCCTGGGGTGTTAGGCATGCTAGGTGTGTTAGGCTGGTTTCTTGCTTTTTCCTCTTGTTCATGGTATGTGTATTGATTTCTATGATTGATTTCTACGTTGCTTGATTCAGATATATATTGGCTATATTTTTCCGACGCAATCTCCGGTTGGTTTGTTTGGACAGGCTGCTGACCAAAATACATTATTGATATTGATACTGCAGCTATAGATGCTATGACTAGGGCTATTATACCTGTTTTTACTATATGGGTGTTTCCCATTTTTCTTTCACCGTGATATATTTGTTGGTTTCCTGTATTTAGGGTCTTGGTGTAACTCTGCATCTGGAAATGAAACCCTGCGGTTTCGCTTTGGTGAAACCTCTTCTTGTGCTAGGGATTATTTATTGGTTTCTTGAGCTAAATATTATTTTGGGGATTTATCTAATGTTGACTTTATATAGGGTCGCTGCCGTCCTTGCCGTATCTCTGGTTTTGTCTCTCGCTGTATCGATATTTATCGATGTTAACCATATGAGGTTTATGATGGGTAACTGTCCCGGCGAGTGCCCTTCAGTGTTTCCCACCCCCTTATTTTTCGTGTCTTTCATACTGTCTTTTTCCCTAATTACTGCTGTTGGTTTGATTATTGCTGGCTCCCTGGCTTCGGCTAGGGGTCCCTCTGCCTCGGAGCCTGCCTCGCCCAACTCTAATGGTGATGCTCTATCTGATTTGAGTATGGCTAGAAAACTTCTTCCTAGGCTTGAGAGGCGGGTTCTGGATTATATTGTTGAAAATGGTGGTGAGGTTAGCCAGGCCAGTATAGCTAGGGATCTCGGGCTTAGCAAGGTTAGGACCTGGAGGATTGTTCAGAGACTGGAGAAGAAGGGTCTCGTTGAGGTATATAAGGTTAAGGGTAGAAATATGGTTAGGATCAGGAGATCGTGAGTATCCACATTCCTCCTCTCTTTTTATTTGTTGGCTGATGTAGCTTTATTGGATGGTGGTTGATGTGGATCTTAAAGATCTTCTATCTAAAGTGGATAATGTATACAGCGACTGCATCGATGGTGCAGAGGTGAAGGATAGGGTTATAGCTCTTGTTTCCGGGGGCTTGGACTCCTGCGTTATGCTTAAATATCTATCAATTAAGGGTGTGAGAATTATTGCCTTGACCATAAATCCCCGCAGCAGATCTTCTATGGAGCTCATGTCTTTGAGAGAGATCGCTGCTGACGTTGGTGTAGATAGGTTTATTGTGTTTAACGTCCCTGATCTCTATGAATCTATAGAGCTTAAGGATCTGGGTTTCGAGATACATAAATATAGAGACAGCTTCTATATTCCGGCACGAAACGCTATATTTATAGGTATAGGTATGTATGTTGCCGAGGTGTTTGGTGCAGAAGTCATGTTTACAGCACACAATAGAGAGGATGTTGAGTTCTTTCCCGACGCATCGAGAGAGTTTATGGCGAGTATGTCTAGGGTAGGTAGCTTCTATCTTGGGAAGCGAGGTTTCAGGGTTTGTGCCTTGTTTAGGGATCTATCTAAGATAGATGTGGTTGTTTTAGGTAGGCTTATCGGCGCCCCTCTAGATAAGTCGTGGAGCTGTTATATGGGTTTCCCCTATCAGTGTGGGAGATGCCGGGGTTGTAGGGATCGGGAGAGGGCTTTGGCTCTTGCTGATAGGGTTGTTGGTGGATATATGTCCTAGCTTTGCTTCTCAGTCAGGGGTTCTTTAATCATCTGGGTTCATTTCTCGGCAAATACATCATTGAGCGCTTTCAAGCATCCATTATTTTTGGTGCTGTATGGTTTTATTAATTTTTATTTTCTTTGCCGCTTAATGTTATCTTGGTTGTGTCTGGATATGGCTTCAAGGGTTGCTGGTTCTATACTTATGGGTGTTGGTTTTGTTCTGCTTGCTATTGGGCTAGCTATTGTTTTCTTTGGCCTGCTTTCAACTATGACTGAGGTGGGTAAGGGAGACGTAGATGTTAATGGCTCTGCTATCGGTATTGTTTTGATTGGGCCTATTCCTATTGTCTTCTCGTCTAATGATCCTTCCGCAATTGTACTTGCTTTAATTTTATTTATTGTTTTGCTTTCTATATTTATTTTGCTTGTTTTTAGGTATCGCTTTCTCTAGGTAGTGGTTCAGGTATTCTCTATCTGTTAAGATTTTTTCGTATTCTTTCTCGACCTTTGCCAGTATCTTGCTCCAGTCTTCCTCTAGTTTTTGGTAGAGGTGTTTTATTCTTGCATATATTTCGCTATCTCTATATGCCGGGGTTAATCCTATTCTTCCTATGCTTGATCTCGATAGCACTATGTGAGTAAGCTCCTGTAGGGTGTATGGCATGCTTTCGGGTGCTTCTATATCTAGGTCTTTCGTGATCCATACAGCCTCTCTAACTATATTTCTCGCCACTACCTCAGCTAGTATTGCTCTGTAGTATTCGTAGAGCTCCTTGTATCTCTTTACCGTCTCCTTCGTCAGCTTGCTATATTCATCGCCCTTTCTGTTCTTTAGGAATACCAGTCTAGAGACTGCCTCTATGAATTCTCTGTTTACCATCACCTTCTCTATGTCGTCATGCAGGTATAGCCATAGGGCTGTTAGGTATGAGTCTATTAGTCCCTGGATCACTGTGTCTGCTGCGTCATCGTAGCTTATTTCTTCTAGCTCTGGCTTCTTGTTTTTTGTTATGGTTTCTATGGCTTCATCTATGTTGAATACACCCGAGTATATTAGTGTTTGGTTTTCGTCGACTATCGATGGTACCGATATTATTTTTCTGTATATTGCTTCAAGCGGGTTGTATGCTGTGTCTATTAGGGTTACCTTCCTGTCTATATCTATTTCTGTTTCCAGAAGCTTCTTTAGTAGTGTATAGCTAGTTGGGCATGTTAGGTGTGTGTATATTGTGTACTTCATTTTAGATACCTTTTTTATCTTCGTTATCTTAATTTTATCTCTATATTTTTCATCTATGATTCTGGACCATAATGCATATATTTTGATCAGCTACTCTAGCTGGCTCACCATGGTATCCAAGCACCCTACACCCTCGTTTCAGGCTACTGTATGTTTCTGTGGGGTTTGCCCGTTACGGCTTCTCTATGCCTGAATCTAGCGTCTCCTTCGGCGCTTAAGCGTCTATGGCTTATGATCCTTGAAAACTCGTGGTTCGTATTATTAAACGTCTGGAAATATTGAGAGATTATATAGTTGTGGGGGCCTTGGCTGCTCTAGGTTTCTTCATCGTGCGTTTCAATGTGTTTTTCTTAGTGTTGGCAGTTTTAGTGCTTCGGTTTCTAGGATTGCTATCGAGTATGGTGGGAGGGGTATTGATGCCCTATTGAATCTTGCCGCTATGTCTTCTTTGTGGTTTATTTTTGTTGTTACTTTTGTGTTTGCTATGTAGTTGGGAAACAGGATATTTGCTAGTGTTGGTTTGTCTGTTTGGTTTATGAGCATTATGTTGACTTCTTTGTTTCTGCTCCATATCTTGTATACCACAGTGTTTCTTGGCGCTATAGTTATGTTGCCTCTTGTTGTGAATTTTACTTTTGATACGTTGCTTCTTGATGCTGCTACTGCCTTGTTCCATGGGTTTAGGTTGTATAGGTTTACTCCTGCCTCTATAGCTAGTGAGTTTCTGAAGTCTATTTCTGTTTCTCTGTTTCTAACTATGTATTCTCCTCCTTCAGCTGTTGCTATTCCTATTGTGTATGCTCCTGTTATCCCGATCCACCATGCCGCTATTGTCTTGTTTTCTGTTTCTTTTGGATCTATGGCTAGCGGCTTTATTGGATGCGAGATTATGTATTGTTTTGGGTGGAGATTGTGAGTTATTTTTGCTTTTGCCGTGCCCGATATTCTTATGCTTGCTTCATCTGTGATGTGGATCTCTGTATCTGCTGATCTGCATATGCACTGCTTCTCGCTTGTTTCTCCGCACTCTAGCTGCTCATCTAGATCTATCTTTACTTTGAGCTCTCTATAGGTTAGCTTTATTGTTTTTCCCTCAATGTCTACTGTTTTTATGCCTCTGCATTTTCTGCTCCAGTTTATTCTTCTGCTTTCTCTTGTTTTTATGTACCTGTCTAGGTCTATAGATGCGTATGGTGGTATTTCTATTAGTGTTTCCTCTATGATCCTGTAGGTTGTCTCCGCATATCTATTGAGTATTCCCGTCCCTTTCGCTGTGGAGCTGAAGTGCCCATATATCTTTTCGAGGGTTTCTGGGTTCGGTAGCTTTGGTGTTGATATGCATGTGAGTTCCGGCTCCAGTATTGGGGGTTCTTTTACTATGCATTCGCTTCCTGTCTTTCTGGTTTTTATGTAGGATTTGTGGTCTGGCTCTGCTATGATGTAGCATGGCTCCTCTGTGTTTTCTGGGGCTTCTACTTCCTCTATTCCTAGGAACTTGAGTATTGATGGTAGCGATGATAGTTTTAGGCATTTAGTATCGATCTCCCTGTCTGCTAGTGCCTCCTGTATGTCTTTATTTCTGCATATCTCGCTGCATGTGCCCAGCGAGATCACCGTGAAGATTATTGGGTGTGTAGGTATTAAATAGCTGGATGTGTTTTCTGGGTGATGAGGTGTTTTCTGTGATGCCTGTGATCGTAATGGTAGCCGCTGATGTTTTCTTGCTGATTTGCTAATCTATATATTCTATAGTGCTGTTATTTATCTTGGTGTTGCTGTTGGCTGTTAGATCTCTTCTCGCTAGGCTTGCGGAGCTGGTTAATGGTAGTGATGAGCTTAAGGGCTTGTTTAGGGGTATGTCTGCTGTTTACCAGTATAGGCTTAGTGGTGAGGATCCTTTCTATGTCGAGATTAGGGATGATGGCTCTATAGCTGTGTCTGATGGTGAGCATTCTAGCCCTACAGCTACTATTGAGTCTAGTAGTGAGGTTATGGAGAAGATTATTAGGGGCGAGCTTGATGGTGTTGCTGCCTATTTCAGGGGTCAGCTCAAGATTCATGGTGATCTCATGAGTGTTCAGAGGCTTGCTAATGTTCTTTCGAGAGTTAGGGGTAGGGTTCAGCTCTAGGTTTGTTTACGGATCTGTTTTTCAGTTTTGTTGATTCATCATTTCTCTTTTTTGTGTTTTGTTTGATTCAGTTTATCCGCTGCTCAACATGTGATGGTTCCTCATTGCTACAATGGGTCATCATGGGTTCAGCCCGCCCATCGTGATCATCGGTTCCGTATTATTTATGCTTTGGAGCTTTTAATTGTTGTCTACATCTATTTATCTTGGTGCACACATCCATGGGCTGGAAGCTTGTTTGCAGGGTTTGCGGCTCTGAGTGGGTTTTGAATGTTAGCTATAGGCTGAGTGATTTTAGGGGGTTGTATCACTTCTGTAGGGTTTGTGGCAAGAATACTTTTCATGAGATTGTTGGTTCTGTCTAGCTTCCTCTCTGTTTCTCGATTATCTCCTTTGATTTCTCCGCTATCTTCTGGTCTTCTTCTTCATAGCTGTAGTAGTTTATTAGGTCGTAGAATTCTTTTCTTGTCATCAGCTTATCTATGTCTTCTCTCTGTGTTCCCTTTCTTTTTAGTGTCTCGAGTATCTGTTTCGATGCCTTCATGCTTGCTCTAAATGTTGTTGCTGGGAAGATAACTATTTTATAGCCTATCTCGGCTAGCTCCTCTGCCGACAGCAGTGGTGACACCCCGAATTCTGTCATGTTTGCTAGTAGGGGTGCTTTTATTCTTTCTGCGAATTCTCTGAATTCCTCTATGCTTGTTAGTGCTTCTGGAAATATTATGTCTGCCCCCGCCTCTCTATATAGCTCTGCTCTCTCTATAGCTTTCTCCAACCCCTCAACTCCTCTAGCGTCTGTCCTTGCGATTATTAATAGCTCATCGCTTCTTCTCGCCTCAACAGCGGCTATTATCTTCTTCACCATCTCCTCTGCTGGTATCAGCTGCTTCCCTTTTAGATGCCCGCATTTTTTTGGGAGTACCTGGTCCTCGATCTGTATTGCCGACGCGCCGCTGCTCTCCAGCAGCTCTACTGTTCTCTTGACGTTTATTGCCTCCCCAAACCCTGTGTCTGCATCAACTATTAGCGGTATGGATATTTTGTCCGCTATATACTTCGTGAACTGGGCCACCTCTGTGAGGGTGATTACCCCAAGGTCCGGCATCCCAAGCATTCCGGTTAGTGCTGCTCCACTTAGATACACGGCCTTGAAGCCCATTCTCTCCGCAAGCATGGCTATGGATGGTGCATATACTCCTGGGGCTACAATAATTCTCTCTCTATCTATAAGCTCCCTCAGGCTCCACCTAAGGTTCCTTCTGTAGCCCCCCATCGCCCTCTACCTTTCTTCCTCAACACACCTTTGATCCAGGCTCAACACCGTCAGGATCATCAACAGTTAATATATGCGGCACTGAAGAGCTATCGCCGCATCCAGCAGCAAGTATCATCCCCTCACTTATGTACCCCCTTATCTTTTTAGGCTTTAAATTAGCCACTAAAACAACGCTTCTTCCAACAAGATCTCTAGGATCATACCACCTGCCAAGGCCAGCAATAACCTGCCTCTCACCAAGCGAGCCCACATCAAGCTTCAGCTTGAGGAGGTTGGTACCTTCTATCCTCGAGGCGTCGAGAACCTTTGCAATCCTCAAATCTAGCTTTGAAAACTCATCTATAGTTACCTGCCCACGATGCGAGCTAGACATGTGCAGCACCAGAAAATGAATAGCTAGAAAAGATGATAAAGCTAACCCGATGCATATTAAGAACTTCGGAGCCCAATAGCATAAGGAAGATCGGACAGAGCGCCATACCAGCAACCCCATTTAGCATCCAGGCCAACCCTGCCTGACACGGCGATAGCCGTGCAGTCAGCCCCAGGGGAGGAGCCTGTGGCCTCGGGCGATTGGGAGCGGCGGGCTCGCTCCTCGAGGCATAAGCC
>WANO01000055.1 GCA_015521765.1 Desulfurococcales archaeon | reverse complement strand
GATAACAACAGCACATAAAAGGTGAGCGATCATAGAAGTATATACCTCCTTAATTCCTCATGTAAGACCTAGATCACGCTTTGTGATCAGCACTCAAGACCTTGCTCACGGTATTTGATGATTCACCTTCCCGCTTCTCATCATACGCTTTTTCTTAGGGCTTTATCTATATATCTTGTTATCTGTAGCCCTATATATCCTGATGCGGCACCCAGTACAGATGCTACAGCTATCGAGAGGAACAATATATCAGGCTCAACAGCTATGGACTGTAGATATGGGTAGTGAAGAAGATATATGGAAGCTCCAGACACAGCACCCCCCACAACCGGTTTCACGGATCCAGAAACCCGTATCTTCTTGACAGCCTCAAGGATAAACGCAACCAAAACGCCGAGGGGTGTATATATGTATCCAGCCATAGCGGCTAGAGGGATCTGGTTGAATATATAGAAGATCATAGATGAAGCAACCATAGTGCCTAGCGGAGCCACAGATATGAAGCCTCCAACAACCACACCTGTAGCTATAGACACCACAGCTAAGGACTGCTGCATTAAGCCTGTCTCAGCAAGAGTGTTAGCCACATATATAGCGGAACCCATAGATGTAGCCCACAGCAGGGATAGAGCTAGAGCCCTAGCTATAGAGGACCCCATGGAAACCACAGTAAAGGTGGCTATAGCAAAACCCACCTGGCTAACTATCATCCCGACAACAAGCATGGCGTGGGGCGGACTAATCGGATGTATATCCCCAACAGTTGCGTGGAAAACCTCATTCAAAACACCTGACAGGAGCTCTAGAAAAACACCATAAAATACTACTAGAAAACCAACGCCATATCTCCTAAGAATATACGAACAATAAATGGCCAAGGCCGTGGACATGAATAACCATATATGCGCTGGATTTAGAATAACCGGATCTTCATCAACAAATATAAATCTATGGGAGTAGACATCCACAAACCCTGAGAAAGCCTGGAAATATAGGGAGGCAACCAGCAGAGGGAACGTAAGCCTATAGGCTACAGCATTCATGGTGCTATATCCTTAGCTCGGAGAGGTCCCTGACAACTGTAGTGTTAGTTAGCCTGTCACCTATATTCTTGAGGTCCTCAGCTCTTGTAAGCCCGGTTAAAACTAGAATGCTCCTAACCCCATACCTCCTAGCCATCTCGACATCCGTATCGATCCTGTCCCCAATAACAACAACACCATCCCTAGGTGGGTTTCCGAGAGCTCTGAAGGCTAGATCCATAATCCAGCCGCCAGGCTTGCCTGCATCGAAATCTATAGATCTAGACGTTGCCCTCTCTATAGCTGAAACTATAGCCCCTGCACCGGGATCAACACCGTCGGCTACAGGAATAACATGATCCAGATTAGTGGCGATGAATGTAGCACCATTTAGAATAGCTCTAACAGCAGCCCTAAGCTTGCCATATGTTAAGCCCCTATCCAAACCAACAACAACGGCGTCAGCATATCTAGGGGCGTCGGAAGCTGTAACCACAGTGTGGCCGGCGAGAACAAGCTCCTCAACCAAACCCTCCTCGCCAACGGGATAAACCCTACATTCGCCGAATCTCTCTAAAAGCCATTTAGCTGCGCTGTAGCCGCTGTTAATGATCCTTGATTCATCAACCTCAATACCCAGAGACCTGAGCCTAGCGCTATAAACCCTCCTACTCCTAGTAGAGTTGTTTGTTAGGAAAACAACATCGACACCAGACTCCATAGCCCTCGTTATAAACTCTATATTACTCTCTATAGGCTTGGACCCTAGCCAGACAACGCCATCAAGATCTATGATAGCGGCCTTAAACATTGCCGGAACCAAAGATAGTTAATGCCTGGAGAAACATAAAGGCTACTTCCTAACGATCCAGAGGAGTATGGAGACTATAATCAGATCAAGAATGCTTAGAGGCATCATATGGAGACCAACATCAGCGCCGTAGAATCTCGATAGGTTAAAGTAGATTATAGCTCCAGCAATATTCTTGACGGCTATAAGAACCATAAGGACAACGAGAGCCATAGAGATACCAGACCTAATAACCATCCTGCTCCTGAAATACATGGATGCAACCCACATAACCAAAGCGCCACTAGCCAAAGCAAGCAGGATATCGATAAACCATATAGGCCCAATACTAGCCATCCCCACCACCACACGCCTCATCGAGAAGCCTATCCAAAACATCCCTCAAACTCAACGCCGTTCTAGAGGGATAGTAGAGGGCACCATACCTGGAGCCCACTGGATTCTCAACTAGATGGTTCTCAATAAGTATCTTGAGGTGGTGCTCAACAGTCTTATAGTTTAGATTCAGTCTCTCAGCAATCTGATTCCTATTCAGAGGCCTCTTCAAAAGCTCCCTCATAATCCTAGCCCTAGTAGCCCCACCCCTAGTACCGACAAAAACCCACCACCAAACCCTCTCGTACTCGGCGCCCAGCATGTATTTATCGTTGTAGAGGACATTTCTAGTCATATAAATCAAAATATATTATCCAAAAGCTTAATAAAAATTAACATGAGGCGAATAATATGAGGGTGAACAACGTAGATCTAGACAAAATAAGGAATGTGGTAGAGAAGTGGAAAACAGACCAGACAGTACTTAAAAAGAAAATGGCCATAAAGGGTGAATGGAACCTTAAAGAAGGCCCGCAATTCAGAATAAACCTGAAATACGAGAATGGGGAAACAACACTAAATATAGACTCGCCGAGCTTCATGGGTGGAGACGGCAAGGCACCAAGCCCCCTACAGATATGCCTCTCAGGACTAGTCTCATGCTTCGCCGGAACGCTAGCAAGTATAGCTGCAGAGAAAGGAATAGAGCTTGAGAAGCTGGAGGTCGGGGCCGAGGCGGCATATGATTTCTCGAAGACGTTTGGGCTAACAAACAATCCAATAGCCCAGGGAGTAACATTCACTGTAGATATCAAAGCTAAAAACGCTGACGAAAACAAGATAAGCGAGATCGTTAAAGAAGCCGAAGAGAGATGCCCAGCAATGTTCTGCTTAAAGAACCCGATACCTGTATCGGTAAATATAAATAGACTATAGCGAGATCCCTATACTCATT
>WANO01000054.1 GCA_015521765.1 Desulfurococcales archaeon | reverse complement strand
TTGTTCAGAGCACAAGACCACTAGCCCCTCCATCTAGGAGCCTTGGATGGGATCAACCTCTGCCAGAAGCAATTATAGATAGGGTTCTAGCTGTATTTGGCCAAGGAGTAAAGATAGCTATCGAGGCATCACTAATGGCTACTGATGCTGGGGCAGTTAATAGGGGTGATACTGTGGTTTCTCTAGGTGGAACATTCAAGGGTTTAGATGCGGCAATAGTAGCTAAGACCACATACTCCTACCACTTCTTCAAAGAATACGAGGTGCTAGAGATAATAGCTAAACCATACCACACCAGAGTCGAGCTACCCGAGTATCAAGACCCCACATGGAGAGGGAACCTAAAACAATACTATGAAGAGATCGCATGCTGATAAATCTAAATTTAGGTTTATTTAGATTTTATCATACAGCTCATTATTTCGATAGCTATCTTGAGGTCCCGTATTTGTGTCCTCAAGGACTTAGCTTATGGTACTCTAACCGTTTCAGATCTGGATTGTGCGCCGTAGCAAGTTTTATATGATTGTATATGTTTTTATGTGTTTTTGATTGTGTGGTTAATGGAGGAATTTCTTAGTTCTCGGAGGCGGTAGATTTATATGCACCCATATTCAAGATATAATTGATGCCTCCTATGAGGGGGAGAGCCACCCAAGTAGCTAGGGTGGTTCCCCGAGGAGACAAAATACCAGAGCTCCAAACCCAAGCCCAGATCCTTGCCCCACGCCCAGGGTCGTGGGGCACCCGCCCGATGACGGATGAAGCCCGACCGAAGAGCGGGCAAACAAAAGATGAGCCGATGACCACAAATATAAAACATATAAAGAGGTGAACCCTCTGCATAAATACCCGATTGATAGAAATCTTAATATACTTCTATAAATAAATACCCATATTGAAGATGTGTATGGAGATAGATGTTAGCTCCAATATGCTGAGGTGTATGTATTGAGTGAAACCGCACACAAAATACTGAGTGAGTCGATGGGGCAGATGGTTCTGGTTAGACTTAGAGGGGATAGAGATATTAGGGGTAAGCTACGCAGCTTCGATATCCACCTCAACATAGTTTTGGACGATGCGGAGGAGCTTAGGGAGGATAAGGAGCCTAGAAAGCTTGGGACCATAGTTATTAGAGGGGAGAACGTGATACTTATCTCCCCCACATAGAGAACCTTTGAGGGGTGCATCTATCCATGGGTAAAGGAACGCCTTCAATGGGTAAAAGATCCAAAAAAGTAACCCATATAAAATGCAGGAGATGTGGGAGAGTCGCATATAACGTATCCAAGAAGTATTGTGCAGCATGCGGCTTCGGCAGATCCAGCAGGATAAGAAAATATAGCTGGGCAAGCAAGAAAGTGAATAGGGTTAGGTATCCATCGAGATAGATGATAGATGAACCATAGCTCTAGATAGGGGTCCTCAATAGAAGTTGCTAGGAGAACCATACTAACATACATTGCCCTAGCCCTTATTATTGGAGTCTACATATATATGGTTCTAGACTACTACAGATCCCTACCCTACTTCACAGAGTACATATCGGACGAGGTATGGTATGTAAGCTCAGCCAGAAACCTCCTATATGAAATGGGGATTAAGGTCGAATCCAAAACGCTAGGCGGAGCAACCGTTGTCGTTGAGGATAACGCGGATGTTGATAGAGTTATAGAGGAGATCGAGAGGAGAGGCCTGGGAGAGGTAATAATATCTAACTATACAGAGATAAAAGCGATATACGTTAAGCCATATAGCATAGAGAAGATCGATGAGTTAGCGAGCATAGAGGGTGTAGAAAAAGTTGTTCCAGGATACTATTATGAGGATCGAAGCAACATATATAACTATCTAAATCTTGAGCACCCCCCACTAGGCAAGTACCTCATAGGTTTATCTATGCTTCTACTTGGAGACGATCCTCAGAGCTGGAGGGTCCCCAGCATAGTTGCTGGGGCAGTGGTAATGATTATAGTTTTTCTGGTTGTTTACGAGATCACAAGAAGCCATATATTCTCCCTATTAGCCCCCCTTCTCTTGCTCAGCGACTCGCTGTTCAGATATATGAGCGGTATAGCTATGCTAGATATATTTCTAGCCCTATTCACGGTGGCATCAATATATTTTATAGTTAGAGAGAAGCTAGATCTCGCATCAATATTCATAGGGCTCGCGGCATCAGTAAAGCTTAACGGAGCCTTCATCCTCCTACCCTACCTCCTCCTACTCATAGCGAGGGGGGACGACTACCTAACTATATATAGGAGGGCCATAGTGGTCCCTCTAGCAGTATTCATGGCAGTGAACTCGCCAGTAATAGCTGTAGTGGGTTTCGAGAAATGGTACGATGAGAGCGTCGTTGGAGCTATCCAGTGGCATATAAGTACCAAAACAAAGCCTGGTGAGGGACCCCCGATCTCTACGCCCTGGGAATGGTTCTATGGTGCGAATCCATTCTACTTCACAGTTGATCCAGATACACCAGCCGTAGGGAATATATATGCGTATATATCCACCATCGCATCGTCAGCGGCGATAGTTATAGCTTTGAGGAGAAATCTCAAGATACTGGATCTAACTCTACTAACCTACACCACATGGGTTATGTATGTGGTGCTCTGGCTAATAGGCAACAGATCACAATATAGCTTCTACATGCTTCACATAACACCTATGATGCATATTCTATTAACCGTGAACCTCTGGTTTGCGTCTATATACTATAGGGAGATTATCGAGGACTATAGATCTATAGTCAGAAAAATAATATATAGGCAAAAGCAGGAAGAGCAGATCCAAAATACTGAGCAGGAAGACAGTGATAGTGATCAGGTTAGCTAGATTTGCGTTGATACATCGATCAATCTATAGATCTATTTCTTGACATATATTGAAAGCCGTTCACCCAAGCCGTGTCTTCATGTTTCTAATCCGGCTGGATTCATCACGGTCTCGTCAGAGCCACCTACGGGAGCCTTGCGTAGGCTTCCTTCGGAACCCCGAGACCGCCAAGTATTCAAGTATTCATATGATCATTAAGGCTTTTAAGTTTCTGGTTATGAAAGAAGCAAAACTATACAGAAAGCTACAGTCAAGCGTTTCATCTTAGATTTATAGTTGTATTGGTTCTGGTGTTAAAT
>WANO01000053.1 GCA_015521765.1 Desulfurococcales archaeon | reverse complement strand
ACCTACAATCAAATATAAGAAATCCTTGGGGTCCCCACAATGGGCGAGGATAGATACACCAGGATACGCAGCTATATAGAAGAAAACAAAAGCATGCTTATAGAGGAGGTCCGAAAACTCCTTAGGATGCCAAGCATCTCGGGGAGTGGGGAGGGGATCGAGGAGACAGCCACATACCTTAAGCAGTGGATCGAGGAGAGGCTGGGCGGGAAAGCGACGTTGCTGAGGTATGGAGGCCACCCGATAGTCTATGGGAGGGTTGGGAGCGGATCAAGAAAGATACTTGTATACAACATGTATGATGTCCAGCCTGTAGAGCCTCTAGATCAATGGGTCTCCCCGCCGTTCGAAGCCAACATCGTGGATAACAAAATCATTGCCAGGGGAGCATACAACACCAAGGGAGCGCTGATGAGCACTCTTCTGGGACTCGAGGCGTACCAAAAGATCTTTGGGGAAATACCGCTAGATGTAAGAATAATCCTTGAGGGAGAGGAAGAGCTGGGAAGCCCCTCAATGCCTAAATTCGTTGAGGATAAGAAAGAGGAGCTGAAGGGAGCTGAACTAGCATACTTCGCTATACCGTCCGAACGCGTACACGGTAAACCAACGATAGTGCTTGGCAACAAGGGTATAGTGTTTCTAGAGCTCAGATCCAAGGTGTCGAAATACGATGTCCACAGCAGCTTCAGCAGGGGGCTCTATAATCCAGCAGCGATTCTAGCCTATATAGCTTCACACCTAATAAACCCGCATGAGGGCCCGAGGATACCGTGGCTCGAGGATAAGGTTGTAACCCCCACCACAGAGGATCTAGAATATATCGAGGATCTTAAGGAGGCCATGCCGAGAGAGGATTTAATGGAACTTTACGGGATATATAGAACCAGGTTGAGAAGCGATGAGTGGTATCTAGCTGTATACTTCAAGCCTACAGTGAATATAGACGGGTTCACATCAGGCTATACAGGGCCAGGAACAAAAACAATAACGCCGAGTGAGGCAGTCATGAGGCTGGACTTCAGGCTTGTGCCAAATATAGAGCCAGAGGATGTTGTCGAGGGGCTGAGGGAGCTGGTTAAGAGACTCGGTCTAGAGGGGCTTGTCGAAATCGATGTTCTAGACAGCTACACATGGAGCAAGACAGATCCAAAATCGAAGTATGTTGAGGTATCTAAACAGGTGTATCGGGACATGGAGCTGAAACCATATATAATCCCCATGCTACCAGGATCAGCACCATCATACCTGTTTACACGAAAGCTGGGGGTCCCCATGATAGCGACAGCGCCTGGCCACGGTGGAAGAGCTCATGCGCCGAACGAGTATATAACTGTGGATACAGTACCCAAGATAGCGACATATGTTGCTCAGCTAATCAACAGGATATCGTCGGAACAAGAATAACTAGGGTACTAGATATCTCGCATTGATTTTTTATAAAGCCCGATACCCCCTATATCTCCTCCACGGTAAACCTCCTGCCTATCCTCAGCACCTTATCAGGGAATACCTCGATACCCTTACTGGTGATCTCGAACGGGTGTCTCCTCATCGAGTGGGCTGTACCCCTCATCTTCCAGACGATCAACGATCTTTTGAGCTCACCATCGATCTCATCGAGATCCAGCCTAATGATCCCGTCAGCAGCATGCTCAACACCCGGCCCCCCGAAACCACGCTCAGAAACACTCACCTGGGAAACAAGGATAGAAGTAACCCCAAGCCCAGAGAGAACCCTCTTAAGCTGCATAACGATGTTTCTAGCCACCGACGGCTTAGTAAGGTAGAGAGTCGAGACCGAATCAACCACAGCCCTCTGGGCACCTATATCGTTTATCGCCTGCCTAATAATGCTTATGAGCTCGCCGAGGTCCTCTGTGTCCTGGATAACATACTTCTCCCTCTTGGCGGCCTCACCCCTACCGCTGGTAAATGCATCAACCATCGCAAACAGGCCTTGCTCCTCATACTTCCTAACATCCCAGCCAAACTGAGACATGTTTATCCTCAGCTGTACAGGGTGCTCCTCCAACGCAACATACATACCGGGCTCACCGTGCCTCAGGCCGTAGTAGATGAATTGTTGGCCGAAAATGGTTTTTCCCGTTCCCGGGCCGCCGGATAGGAGAACCACGTTTCTCTTTGGTATGCCGCCATTGAGTATCACATCCATTCCTGGGATCCCGGTTTTGACCCTCTCAACCACTATGATCACCCAAATATTTTAGGGAAAACAAAAATATATGCTTTGAATAATCTACCGCGCATCCGAGGAAGTGCCAAGCAAGCTATTTCTTCCTCTCCTCATAGAGAATCAACGCCCTTGCAAGATCGCCGTTAGCCTCGATCAAAAGATTTCTAGCCTCCTCCTCACTCAAACCCGTCTGCTCAACTATAAACTTAACATCGTCCTCGGAGACCTCGACACTCTCCCTAGACTCGCCTACGGGGACCTCCCGCTCGCTACCAACAATGATCTGGTATATCTTCTGGTTCTTCATAGAAACAACAACAACCTGGGCTTTATCAATAACTATCTCTCTATCGGGTAGCTCGATTATTATCGACTTAACATCCTCTAGCTCCTCGGTCTTTATACCCATTCTCTTCAGGTACCTATCGAGATCACGTGGGAACGGAAACAAACCTAATCAACCATTTAAGGGTGTGTGTTGGAAATATATAAAAATTAAGCTTTTAAAAAGAAGGGTACAAATCATTGGCTATGAAGCTAAAGATACTTGGTGCAGGGAGGGAGGTAGGGAGAGCTGCGGTTGCCCTAGAGATAGGTGAGGAGTATATTTTATTCGACTACGGGGTAACATTCGACGAGAGGGACATACCCCAGCTACCTCTAGTCGTGCCTCCATCGAGAGTAAAGGCTCTTCTGGTGAGCCACTCGCATCTGGATCATATAGGGGCAATACCAATGCTCTATATATCGGCAAAGCCAAGGGCGTATGCGTCGTACCTAACCTATAGGATATCGAAGGTTATGCTTGAGGACTTCCTAAAGCTATCATCATACTACCTGCCGTTCGAGCATGTTGAGCTCGATGCTTTTCTAGATAATGTGTCTATCCTGAAATATAATTCGTCTGTAGAGATCGATAAGAGATACACTGTAGAAACCAGCAATGCCGGTCATATACCGGGCTCAATGATCTTTACGGTCGATACAGGGAGAAAGAGAATCATATATACAGGCGACGTAAACACTATAGACACCAGGCTGGTGGCTGGAGCAGACACAAGCAGGCTTGAGGGAGATGTGCTGATTATAGAGGGTACATACGGGGACCTCGACCACCCAGATAGAGGAGATGTTGAGAGGCAGTTCATCGAATCGATCAAGGAGGTTGTTGAGAACGGCGGAACCGTGCTTGTCCCGGCATTTAGCTTGGGGAGAGCCCAAGAGATCCTTGCCCTGCTCGCGGAGAAGGTGCCATACATGGATGTTAAGTATGACGGCATGATCAAGCCCATAACAGAGATAATGCTTGAGGACAAGAGAAACATCAGGAGATCAGATCTTCTAGAGAAGGCCATAGAGACTTTCCAGCCGGTTAGAGGGTGGAGCGAGAGGAGGAAGGTGTGGAGGGAACCCGGGGTCATAGTGGCGAGCGCTGGAATGCTTAAGGGAGGTCCCTCACTTTACTATATAAAGAGGCTAGCGAGCGACAAGAACTCCGCGGTGTTTCTAGTTAGCTTTCAAGCACCAAATACTCCTGGGAGAATGCTTCTAGAGGAGGGGACCTTCATGGATAAGGGACCCCGTGTAGTTGCTAGAGTGGAGTGGTTTGATTTCTCATCACACGCCGGGGTCTCTGGGCTGCTTGAGATAGTTAAGAGTGTGAAGAATCTAGAGAGAGTTATAGTTATACACTCGGATAGCGATACAGCTGATAGGTTTGTTTCTCGGATCAGGGAGGAGCTTGGGCTAGAGGCATACGCGCCAAGCATGGGTGAATCCATAGATATATAGGGAGGCAAGAAATATCCATAGCCATCTAGGAGCCAGGTAGCTAAGTTATAATCTACCATATGCTAATGAATATAATGGTTTCGGTTCGGGGAGCAGTATGGGTTCGAACCACGATACCCTAGATGTGAAGGAGCCGTTCAGGTATGTAACAGATAAGATACTGGAGGCTATATTATCCGGCGTCCAGATCGAGGAGCCCCAACACATAAAGGTGGAGGAGCCTCCTAAGCCTGAGCTTGGCGATCTAGCGATCCCCCTATTCAGGCTGGCTAAGGCTAAGAAGGCGAGTCTCGAAGAACTATATAGTGAGTTTAAGCCTATCCTTGAATCTATAGAGGAGGTTGAGTCTGTAAAGCTCATGGGCGGCTATATAGATATATGGCTGAGGCCCTCGAAGCTATCTAGGATCGTTTTTGAATCCCTCAGAAACTTGGGAGAGAACTACGGGATCGTTAAGGTTATGGCGCCGAAAAGATACGTTGTTGAGTATGTTTCAGCAAACCCAGTGCACCCTCTGCATATAGGTTCTGGCAGGAATGCCGCTCTTGGAAAGGCTCTGGAATCCATGCTGAGGCTTCGGGGGCATATTGTGGAGTCTAGGTTCTATATAAATGATCTTGGGAGACAGGTAGCTATAATGGTTTTGGGCTACAGGCTTCTCGGGGGTCCCCAGCCTCCAGATGGCGTTAAGGAGGATCACTGGATCGGGTATATATACGCAGCAACAAACGTGATTATAGAGATTCTAAAGCTGAAAAAGGAGATTGAGAAGTCGAGGGGGGACCCCGATAGATACAGGGAACTTGTGTCCAGGCTAGACGATCTAATGTCGGACGCCGCTAGATTGCGGGAGAGGTATCCCGAATACTTCGATAAGTTATCTAGCGGGTTAAGCGGTATAGAGGATATCGAGTCCGTGATCTCGGACCTAATGATCGGCTATGAAAAGAAGTCGAACCCCGAGACGGTGGAGCTGTTCAGGAAGGCTGTAGATCTCTGTATCGAGGGGTTCAAAAAGACGCTGAGCCAGCTAGAGATCGAGTTTGATAAATGGGACTACGAGAGCGAGATAGCTTGGAGCGGTGACGTTGAACAGATCCTCTCAATGGCCATGAAATCACCGTATATAGTCTATAAGCAGGGGGTCCCCGCCCTATCATTCAGCGAGATCCTTAAAAGCAGGGAGGTGAGGGAGAGGCTGAAGCTACCTAAAACACTAGAGATCCCGCCTCTAGTACTGATGAGGAGCGATATGACCACGCTGTATACAGTTAGAGATATAGCGTACTCCATAAAGAAGTTCAGGGAGTTCAATGCTGACTACGTGATCAATGTTATAGCCGCTGAGCAGAGACTAGCACAGGCACAGCTGAGGCTAGCACTATATATGCTTGGGTTCAGGAAGGAGGCCGAGAACCTGATACACTACAGCTACGAGATGGTTAATCTACCAGGCATCAAGATGTCTGGCAGAAGAGGCAGATATGTAACTCTAGATGAGGTTCTAGAGTCTGCTGTGGAGCGTGTTAAGGATATCGTTAGGAGGAGGTCCCCGAACGAAGAAGCAGATGAGAGTGTGGTTCGCCACATAGCTGTCTCGGCTGTGAAGTATGCGCTTGCCTCTATAGACCCGAACAAGCAGCTTGTGTTTAAGCTTGAGGAGGCTCTAGATCTGGAGAGGAACTCGGCGCCCTACCTGCTGTATACATATGCACGCGCGAACAGCTTGCTGGAGAAGGCGGGACCTCTACCCGGTTTGGATGAGATAGACTATGAGGCGGCCGATAATCACGCTAAAAGAAGGGAGCTTCTGTTGATGATCTCTAAGTCCCCCACGGTATTTTCTGAGGCTATAGATAGGCTTTCTCCAGAGGATATAGCATCCCACATACTTGTTCTTGCTGACCTGTTCAACTCATGGTACCAGGTGGATCCTGTTATAAGGGAGCAGGACCCGGGTGTTAAGGGCTTTAAACAGTACCTGGTTTACGGTGTGAGGAACGTTATTGGTAATGGGCTTAGGGCTCTTGGGATCAGGCCTTTATCAAGGATCTAGAGGTAAAAGATCTAAGCTCACCTATATCGCATAACATAGTCCTGGTTTATATAAAGCATCGACTGGCTAAGCTCTCTAAAGTCGTTGAGCTCTCTTAGGGTTTCCAGCATGATAGCCCTGACCGGGAACCTCGATATTCTATGTAGCTGATCTACTACACCCCTGTATGTACCATCCACATCGAACACCTCTCCGCTCTCCGCATCCATGGATCTTCTCCTATCGCTATAGCTAGATAGATAGATGCCGATCAGATCTATGAGCATCCTGCCGGCATCAATAGATCTGTGGTCCCCAATAGGCTTAACATCTATAAGGGAGCCCTCCCCAGAAAACACGTATAGGTAGTAGGAGCCATCAACAAGAACGAGGTTGTGTATCCATCTATAGTATCTAGGTAAGGTATTAGGGAGCTCAAGCTCAACATGCTTCAAAACATACTCGAACCACCATACAGATCTGGATTTGAGACAGCATCTAGATGAATTAAACCATTTAACGCTTACTGGCTCCATAGCCCCTCATCAAAGAGGAACAATTATACTCTATAGACTCCTAGCCCTTCTCCTCAACGCCTTTTGGAGTTATGACTGTTGTAGCTTCACAATTGAGCTTCTCCAAAATAGATTCGAGCTCGTCCGGATTGGTAACGAACGTATATAGGTATCTACCCCTTCGGACCTTGATCTTGGCAACACCCTTCCTATCGTTCCTATATACACGGCACTCCCTAGCGTTTTCCGCAAGCTTAACTAGCTCATCTAGATCCTTCACCTCTACAGGCAATATATACACCCACATTCAATACAGTAAATAGAAAATAAAAATCTTACATGCTGTGTTTGAAACGGATTCAAACATAATCAAACATACATGAACACGCTAAGTTAGCTGGTATATCCTCTCTGTAGCTTGATTCCTGCATGCATGTGTGGCTAGGGCTCTATATAGAAATATCATCATAAATCCTAATGTATTGCTTTATATAGTTTATGCTTATATATATCGATAAGTAATTGTTATTGAAGTATTAATTTTGGGTGATTTCTAGGTGGCTACTAAAACGGGTTTAATTATAGGTATAGTTCTCGTAATAGTTATCGCTATAGCGGCAATAGCCTTTCTAGGAATGGGAATACCGCCAATGCAACAACAGCCCCAAGAGACTGTTGTTGAAGAGCAAACTGCTCCGGAGGCTGGAGAAAAGATCACTATCCAGTGGGGGACCTCTAGAACGGGCTCCTCAGGCTATAGGGCTCTCTCGACATTGGCTAGCCTGCTTAGCCAGAGGATGCCTGAGATCGAGATAGTCGTTGTGCCCACAGCAGGGGCTGTTGCCAGCACGAAGGCCTTTGCTAGGGGTGAGCTCGATGCAAGCTATACGGCTGATATCAGCTTTAGAGAGCTCTACGCCTTTAAAGGTAGGTTCGAGGGGTTTAAGCCTGAAGCCAAGAGGATGCCTCTTCAAACGCTCTGGGTGTTTACTATCGATAACGGTATAGCTGTTCCTAAGGATAAGGCTGACCAGTATAAGTGCTGGAGGGACCTCAACGGCAAGAGGATATTTACCCTGCCGCTGGGGTGGGATACCGGAACGGCCCTTAGGCTTGGCCTGGATACGCTAGGCATAAAGTATGAGCATGTCGAGCTCGATCTCGATGCCGTGGCTACAGCCCTTAAGAGGGGTGATATAGATGCTACTGGGATATATATTACTGGGGGCAGAAGCATAGCTCCGTGGGCTCAGCAGATGATGGCTCAGGTAGATCTGGTGATCGTTAATCCATGCCCAGACGAGATCGAGAAGCTTAAGGCTGCGGGCATACCGATAGGCGAGAGCCCCACATCACCCGCATTCAAGAAGGATGTTGGGGTCGATAAGCTTGTTGGCGTTAGAATATACTATGGGTTCCATACGGGCACAAACATAGATGCCGACACCGTGTATAAGCTCATCAAGTTTGTTGAGGAGAATGCGAAGGATCTCGCAGAGATAGATCCGGCCTATAGCCAGATAGCGGAGGACTTTCTAGCGTTCCAGGTTGAGGCTGTGGAGGCGGCGAAGTTCGTGCCTGTTCATCCGGGGCTGGCTAAGTATCTGAAGGAGAAGGGGGTATGGAGAGAGGGCTGGAAGGAGGGCTAGCTATAGATCATAGGTAGCCAAACAAAATATCAATTAGGCTTTTTTTGTATTCTTATATATATCGATGTAGCGATCTGTGTATGCAGGACGATAGCTGATACCGCTAGCGGACTACAATACAGATCTTTGGTGCGTGCTGAAATGGGTAGCGGCATAGATAGCCATGGTAGGGTGCTGGGGCGTATATATATAGTGGTATCGCTCATATTCCTGGCGTCATTAATATACTACTACTATACAGGTGTTGGGGGTCCCCTCAGGCTAGCTATAGTGATGGTTCCCTACGCATTTATTCTACATGTGCTCGATTCCTTGAGGAGGAACCAGCTGTATCCTAGATTGGGGAGGCTGAACTACCCTATAGCTGTAGCCTATATAGTTCTGGCTCTATCCTCATCGATCTATATATATACAGAGTTCAACAACCTTGTGGGGGTAAGATTCGGCTCCTACAACATCTACGACATCATCTTCGGAACTATAGCCTTCCTGCTTGTTCTCGAGTACTCGAGAAGGAGGCATCTAGCTCTATTCATACTAAATATATTTCTATTTCTATACGCCCTCTACGGCTTCCTGCCGGGCCCCTTCCAGCATCCAGGACTACCCCTCAGCCGGGTTCTCACATCCATGAGTGTTGAGTTTGAGACGGGTGTTTTTGAGAGGCTATCCCAGCTCGCCTTAACCGTTATAGGGGCGTTTATTGTTTTCATAAGTATAGCTCAGGGGTTCGGTGTTGTTGATTCTATAGTTAGGACTATAACCAGCAGGGTTTCCAGATCCATTAGAGCTTTACCCCAGGCCTCTGTGCTTGGTTCTATGGCGATAGCCTCGGTGAGTGGAAGTGGTGCGGCCAATGCAGCCACCACTGGGAGCATAACTATACCAACCATGAAGAGGATCGGGATGCCTCCCAAGGTGGCTGCGGCTATAGAGACGGCTGCATCTATAGGGGGGCAGCTTATGCCTCCGATAATGGGGATCAGTGCTTTCGTAATGGCTGATTTTCTTGGTGTGTCCTACTTTGATGTTGTTGCCCGGGGATATATGCCTGCGTTAATCTACTATATTGGTGTTGCTGTAGCTGTATATATTATTGCTCAGCGCTATCTGCCTAGGAGATTCTCTTCTCTAGATCTGGAAAAGATCGGTGTTAAGCCCCCGGCAATAGATGACTACTTCAGGTTCACTGTTTTCTTCACAGGGATCGTTATGCTCATCATACTAATGGGCTACTACTATCTAGCCCCTACATATGCCGCCCTCATAACCAGCTGGATCACACTCACACTGCTCGCTTCGGGAACACTATATCTAGCGGCCAGATACGGCGGGGGAGTTGTTGATGGGTTAAAGAGGATATACAGCTCGCTGCTGAAGACCGTTGAGCAGTTTGCTTCGTTCATATCAGACCTAACACTACTGCTAGCCACCCTCGGAATTATGACGGGTCTACTAGCTATAACTGGTATACCGACAAAGATAGGGTTCATGATGCTCGGCCTTGGAGGGGAAAACATATATCTTCTAGCGATCCTCGGCTTCCTCTTCGGCTATATTGTGGGGCTGGGGCTACCTCCAGTGGTAACGTATATACTGACAGCGATAGTTATAGCACCCTACTTTATAGAGGCAGGCATAAACCCATGGGTTGTCCACTTCTACGCGTTTCTAATAGGCGTGTTCTCCGAGCTCTCACCACCAACATCCGTTACCGCTGCTGTGGCCTCTAAAATAGCCGGTGCACCATTCACCAGGACGATGCTTGTGTCCATAAAGTTCGCTATTCCACTCCTCATACTTATACCAGGCGTATTTATGCATCCAGAGATCGTTGTGGAGCCCGGTATCGACCAGGTTGTCAACGGTATATTATTGCTGGGGGTGGTTACCTCTATAGCGGTTGCTCTAGGAGCAAATATACATAGATCGATATATATAGATGCGGCACTAAGAGCATCGATAATGATCCTTGGACTCGCAGCATTAGTATCGAGAGAGCAGGCATTCACGATACTAGGGTCGGTAGCGCTAGCGATATCACTATCAATAACGATATATATGTTGCGGAGAAGGTAGTGGGGCCGCGGGGATTTGAACCCCGGACCACGGGGATCCTCGCCTTACGCGTTCTTAACCCCTGAGGTCCCGAGTCGGGCTTTATGTGCCCCGCATCCTAGCCAAGCTAGACTACGGCCCCCTTAATTCTTGATTCTTCTGGGTTTTTTATATATTTCTGTGTATGATACATTGTTGTGGTGGTCTATATTTGTGTTGAGACTATATAACACGCTGACAAGGAGTGTTGAGGATTTCAATACTATTGAGCCTAAGGTTGTTAAAGCGTACTTCTGCGGGCCAACGCCGTACGACTACACCCATCTGGGGCATATAAGATCCTATATAGCCTTCGATTTCCTGAAGCGGTTTCTCCAGATAAATGGATACAGCTTCTACCATGTGCAGAACATCACCGATATAGATGACAAGATCATAGATAGATCCAGGAGAGAAGGCGTCTCATGGAGAGATATCGCAGATAGATACACTAGGGACTATCTAGATAACTTGAGGAGCTTCAATATACATATAGATCTGCATCCGAGGGTCACTGACCATATAGGGGATATAATAGATTTTATACAGACACTAATAGATAAGGGCCATGCATATGTGGCCCCGAGCGGATCCGTATACTTCGATGTATCAACCTACAGTGATTATGGAAGGCTGAGCGGGAAAAGAAGCAGGGATCTATGGAGGCAGGAGGAGGAGCATATCAGAGAGAAGAAAAACCCCTTCGACTTCGCCTTATGGAAGGCTGCGAAGCCTGGAGAGCCGACATGGGATTCTCCGTGGGGTCCCGGCAGGCCTGGATGGCATATTGAGTGTAGCGTGATGAGCTCTAGGTATCTTGGCGACTCATTCGATCTCCATGGGGGAGGCCAAGACCTGATATTCCCACACCACGAAAACGAGAGGGCGCAGAGCGAGGCCAGGTTCGGCAAGTCGCCGTGGGTTAGATTCTGGTTCCATATAGGCTACCTAACCATATCTGGTGAGAAGATGAGTAAGAGTCTAGGCAACATAATAACTGTGAGGGAAGCCCTGAAGAGGTGGTCTCCTGAAACCATAAGGCTCTGGGTGTTTTCGGCCCACTATAGGAAGCCTCTAGAATATAAGGAGAGCTCCCTTGAGCAGGCATACAAAACCTATAGGAGAATTATTGAGTCGATAAGCATGCTGAACCAGATCGTTAGGAGAAGCCCCGTGGAACACAAGCTTAGTGATGAGGATATAGATACGTGGAACAGAATCTCGGCAGCGTGGAACAGGTTTTATGGGGCCTTAAGCAACGATCTAAATACACCCGAAGCTCTAGCCGAGCTCCACGAGCTGCTGACACTTATAAACTCGAGGGTTGTTGCTAAAGAGAGCTCGGCTCTAGCGCTTAAGTCCCTCTCTACGCTCGAGCTTATGGTGAGGGCTATTGGCTTATCTATAGAGTTTCCAGATGCCGTGAGGAGTGTTGATTCGAGGGAGCTTGAGGGCCTTATAGATCTTATTGTGGAGGTCAGATCTAGGCTTAGAGCCATGAAGCTGTATTCTGAGGCGGACTGGATTAGGGAGCAGCTCAAGAGATTCAACATAAAGCTGATTGACTATAGAGATAGAACCAGATGGATCAGGGAGGAGATGGATCTAGACAGCTGATGGGGCTACAGGCTCCACTCTAGCTGTGGTACCTTCCTCTCCTAGCTATATATATTCCGAGAAGAACTAGGGCTAGACCAGCGAGGCTGGATGGGGTGGGGATTTCGCCCAGTATTGGTAGAGCGGATATATAGGCTATAGCTGGGACTAGATATACTAGCGATGAGGCTAGCTGGATGGATCTTTTAACTAGAGTAAACCATATCAAGTACGCTATAGAACCTGCTCCAAAGCCCTGATGGATAATGGCTATAAAGACATTCAAGCTGGATATGTCTTCCGGGCTATATATCATTGAGATCAGTATGAAGCCAACGAAGGTTTGAATAAGGGTAAAACCATATATATCTCCTTTAACAACTCCATAGAATATCGTTGATAGGGAAAAGAATACAGATGCAAGCATAGCCTGGGCAACACCCATAGCGTTGAGGTATCCTCCGTTTAGGCCGTATATCAAGGCCACACCAGCAAAGCCTAGGGCAACGCCTATAAACCCTTTAACGGATCTTTTCTCGATACCCAGGGCAACACCGAGAACAACGTTGATCAATGGATACGTATAGACTATAGTTGCAACTGTATTGGATGGCACCAGCTGTAGAGATGAATACATCATGTAGAGAAAGAGGAAATTGAATACTCCGCTGGCTGCAGCATATAGATAGAACTTGGAGCTGTGTCTGGATCCGCCATATAGAATGAATATGATGGATAGAAATACCACCGAAACAACATATCTCCAGAACATGACGTTTTCCACATCGCCAGCTAGCCTCACTATAGGGAATGTGGTGCCCCAGATAAAGGCTAGTGCTATAGCCAGAGGGATCTCTCTACTATATGTTCTCCTATATAAGAGCCTCACCTGCAGCAATATTAGGTGCTTCCAGCCAAATCTATCTAGCTGGTGCCTAGAGCCCTATCTATATTCTCGGCGAGATCTACGAGATCAGTGAAGCTGGGAGACCAGCTCTTGCCATATCTATTAACCAGTATAGTTTTTATACCCACCCTCGATGCGGGCTCTAGATCGTATTCAGGATACGCCGATATATGGATTACCCTATCTCTCAAGCCATCAACCTCAGCCAGCCTGTATGCCTCGATAAATGCTCTTGGATCAGGCTTGTATACCCCCAGATCTTCTGCAGTAACCACCCAATCAAAAAGATCTTCAATACCGGATAAGGTAACCTTGATCAATCTACGCTCGGTGTTGGATATTATCATGAGCTTGAATCCCCGATCTTTAAGCAGATTGAGCCCCAATATAGTGTCGGGGAAAGGTGGGGATTTCGAAAAGGCCTTTACTAGTGATTCGCCATAGATCTCCCTATATGCTTTATTGAATACTTCACAAACATGTTTGAGGCACTCGGACAGTATGGATGAATACGGTCTATAGCTCCTGATCGATGTGAACTCGCATCTGAAGAACTCGTGGACTGCTTCTTCAGATCCCAGCAGTCGCTGGATAAACCTATCTATGCTGTATCTCCAATCAACAAGCGTTCCATAGAGATCAAAGCTCAGTATCCACTGCATAGAGAGACCCTGCCGAGATGGCTATAGGAAAAAAGCTATGCTTCCCTATACTTATAGAGGGCGTTGAAGAACAGCTTGAATGTCCCATGCATCCAAGCCCTGAATATAGGTCTAAAGCCGTAGAGATATATCTTTCCCTTACCCATAGATGCCTCTATCAACGCTGGCTTGCCCCTTATATTTTCCTCGCCAATAAGCCATCCGCTCTGGAGCACGTCTCTGTCTGTGAACTTAGCCACTACTTTGAACCGATCATTCATGTGGCTTGGTATGATCTCCAGTATAGGCCTATCCATAAACATGGCGTAGGCCCTCTTCGGCATCCCGAAGCCCAATGGGTGCTCCGTATCGATATCTATCTTCAGCGTCGATCCCGGACAGAAGAACTTTGAAGGATCCTTAAGATCCTCGGTAACATCATGTAAAGGCAGCTTGAACCCTTTAATAGCTAGCTCCACAGAGAGGCCCATCAGAACAAGCTCACCACCCGTAGACACGTAATCCTTCAGGTAATCAACCCCCTCATTGCCGAACCCGCTTCTATACTCCGGAGGAAACGGCGGAAGCTTTATTGGTCTCCTATATATTTTAGCCAGCTCCTCCTCAACGTTCTCGCCTTTAAGCATAGCTAGCGTGTCGCTGGGGAAGACAAGAAGGTCTACATGCTCCGAGAGCTTCTTATCCTTTATAATGTCGTCCTTAATCGACTTATACGGGAACTCGAAGGTGTCTAGAACAAATCTTATCCAGCCCTCCTCCATATTACCCATATAGTATCTCTGATGAACCCCCAGCCTCTTATGTTCAACAACCCTATACTCTACACCAAACGACTCAACAGGATCCTTAACCGAATACGCTGGAACACCCAGATCGGCTATGTATTCACGGAGAACGCTATAGAGGTCCCCATCGTTGGATATATAGAATCCGCCAGGAGGGATGCGTGTGTCCCCTATAGACACTGAGCCAAACAACCTATATACAGGGAACCCTCTAGACAACAGCCTATTAACCACCCTGTATGTGTCGTTTAGCCTAGGATCAAGTATATAGCCCCTAGCACCCGGATCTATATCTACCTTCGGATATTCAACCGACACAACCTTAGAGATCTTTCCAGATATAGGGGTTTTAGCCTCGAAAACCTCTACACCCATAAACTCAGCCAAGGTATCTGTAGCGGTGTCGTACGGCTTGATCGGCTTGCCATCAGGCGATCTGGTAGCCTCATAGTCTGGATAGAAGTATCTTCCCAGAAGCCTCTTTATCAATGCCCTTCTAGCCTGGGATAGGGGGACAACAAATGAGCCGCTCTCGAAAACTGTTCTATCAACCCTGATATCTCCATCGGCACGGTAGACCTTCACACCAAGCTGAATGAGTGTTTTAACGAGCTTAAGCATGGTTAATGGATCATGCTGCGATGCAGGGATAATATAGTAGAGAGGCTCAGCAGTCTTTCCACGCTCTATATTTCTTTTAGCCTTTAGATATGAGTTCCTTAGAAGCTCCCTCCTAAATTTAGCTGCCGCCTCAAGTATAGCTATGGTCGATATAAACTGCTGCCTAACTATATCGGAGAGCCTCCACCACCCACCAGGCCATGGGTTGGGGAAGTTCATGTATGGCCTATACTCCTTCCTCCCTCTCCACGATCCTTTAAGCTGGTGCGGGTGTATATATAGGGGTGAGGCTATCCTAACGGATGCCGACTCAGTTAATATACCGATAATATTCATGTAGTACGAGATCGTCTGGAAGGCGGATATGAAGTCCGGCGTGAATGGGTATCCGGTCTCGACACCCTTTATACCGCTGCTCTCCAGCTTTGATGCGGCGTACATGCCTATAAACTGTGTCTCTCTCCAGTTTATGGGGTCCACCTCGGGATCTATAGGATCCATTTCCGGCGAGATGAAGAATCTAGCTCCGTAACTACCCATCTGGTGATGATCAATATATATTTGTGGACACCAATCCTGGTAGGCTATCTTGGCAAAGAACCTGCTCTCAACCAGGTTTAGGGTGTATGCATCCCTATTATTGTCGTGCCCGCAGTACTTATGGTATAGCCACGGTAGCGGGGAGCCCTCATACTCTGTACCGAGATACTTGTTGTAGTAGTCTACAACCATTACCTGGCCGTCTGGATTAAAAGAGGGGATTATTATAGTTATCACGTTGTCCAGGATCTCTTTAATAGCCGGATCGTTCGATGTAGCTAACTCATATACTAGTTTGATGGACATCTGTGTTCCTCCAACTTCCGTTGCGTGTATGCTGTGGGTTATCAGCACTACAGTTTTTCCCTTCTCGATCAATTCTTGAGCCTCATCCTCGGAGGGGAGGATGTCTGGATTAGCGAGCCTACATGAGATTTCCCTGTAGGTATCTAGATTCCTTAGATTATCCGGCGACGAGACATATGCCACTATAAACTCGTTTCCATCAGGGGTCCTACCCAGAGACTCGACCTTAACACGATCACTGTTGTCAGCCACGTGATAGTAGTACTTAACTATCTTGTCCCATCGAGCAAGCTTTCTGTCCTCACCTATTTCGAATCCAAAGAACTTCTTTGGCTCAATAACCCTGCTCAAGATGGGAACCCATCTATCTGTATGAGTTAAATAATATATTAAGATTAGTTGAACCAGTTGAAAAACAAATATTGAACGCCATATATAATTAATGAATATTCAATAGGTTATAGATCGTAAATTGTGAACGTTCAATGCATCTATCTTTAACCCAATAAGATATAATGATGACTGGATTAATAAGCTAAAGTCATTAAAGATCTCCAGCAAAATATATTGCTCCAGAAAGAATCTTTATAGAACCTACGAAACTAACAAAGCTTCAGTCAGAGATGATACTAAGAATCTTAAAAAACAGTGAGGAGCCCATGACGGTGTATCAGATCTGGAGTAGTCTCGGCAGGAAATATAGCTTAAGGGGAATATATAAGGCTGTTGATTCCCTCGAATCAAAGGATATGGTTAGTGTCAAATATGATATCAAGGATAGACGAAAGATATTCAGAGTATCTATCAGGAAAGCTCTCAGCACAAAACTAGATCGCCATATCATCTAAAACAGACAAGATAGATCCCTCACTCACAATCGAGACTGGATTATTTCTGAATATTCCGGTAATTTGCTGCCGATCTATATATGGTGTATATATGTAGCTCTTGATGGAGCGCTCTATCAGGTACCTATCTATATTGATTATTCTGGAGTACTTCTGCGATAAATCGCTTTGTGCCTTCTCTACCATTTTTATCGACTCTATATAGGGGTCTAGAATAAGATCGATATCTCTGTAGTCTAGAGACCTATGGGAGACAAGGATGCAACATTGATAATCCCCTATATGATCCTCAAACCTTATCCCCCTATACTTAGCTACTTTATTCTCGATCATCGTAGCATAGGGCTCCCAGATCGCTAGAGAATCGTATCTACCCCCCATAAAGTTCTGTATCGCCTCATCCGGCGAACCATAGTACTCCACCCTAGCGAACTCGGCTCTGCTAGCAAATATGTAGCTTCCAACAACAGTGTGCATTGTAGATAGCTCGCTTGTCCCAATAACTCCTAAATCACCTCTATCCCCCCTGGTGAATAGCCTTGCCCCATTTAGAGATACCCCGGCTATAGCTCTCACAGGGAAATCGAGTCTTCTATATATAGCTACAGTATATATAGGCGCGAAGCCCAAGTGGATCAGTCCTCTAGCTATATCCCTAACAACATCCATAACCCTACTATACGGCTCCAGCTCTACTGTGAGGCCTTTATCCTTGAGTCTCTTGATCCAGTGCGGAACAAATATGTATTCGGAAGATCTAACGAACCCTACCCTCACAACCCTACCTATCTTAGGATCGAGGTACTTAGATAGTATAATCCTCTTCGTCTTCCCCTTATCGCTGATTCTTCTTATTAGACCATTCTTCTCCATCTTATATAGTACTTCCGATACCCACCCCTTGGAGTAGCCTGTTCTTTTAACGAGATCTGTCTGATATATACCTTCTGGACCTGCCTCCCTGAGGATATCGAGGATTTTCTTCTCGATGCCTGATTCCTTAACGATCATGATCCCCAAAACTGTGCTGTCCAGAAATATATTTAACGTCTCACTATAAATATTTTCGTATTTGAAGCCTGGTTATCGGTACATTAAAATATTAAGGAATACACCTCTTCTTTTTAGGAGCCTCCCATATATTTATGTGGATGATTACATTGATTCCCGACATAGATTTCGGGTTCATTGAAAGGCTCATAAACCAGATCAATGATGTAGGCAGGGACCCCAGAGGGGGGTATACAAGGCTAGCTTTATCGAGGGAGGATCTAGAGGCCAGAAAGATCATAATCGAGACACTTAGGGATCTCGGCCTCAAAATAGAGATAGACAAGGTAGCCAATATAGTAGCTAGATACTGCCCAGAAAAAATCGACTGCTCTAAACCCTCCATAGCTATAGGGTCGCATATAGATACAGTGGTGAATGGGGGTCCCCTAGATGGTGTGTATGGCGTCGCGTCAGGTATCGAGGCAGTTAGAACGATAATAAGGAATAATATTGACATCTCTAAACCGATAGATATAATAGTATTCACAAACGAGGAGGGAGTTAGATTTCCCATAGGCGAGCTTGGAAGCAAGGCTATGGCTGGGCAGATAGACCTTAGCGAGGTATATGAGCTGAAAGATAGCGAGGGGGTAACTTTCTATGAGGCTTTAAGGAGGGCTGGACTGGATCCGAGGAACTTGAGGGATCCTGTTAGAACAAAGGGGGATATAGAGTTCTACGTGGAGCTACATATAGAGCAGGGGCCTGTACTCGAGAGTGTGGGTAAGGAGATCGGGATCGTCACTGGGATAGTTGGCGTGTACTGGGGCGACCTTGTGTTTAGATCTAAACCCATGCACGCAGGCACAACACCGATGAATCTTAGAAGAGACCCTTTAATGGCTGCTGCTGAAGCAATGATCAAGATAAGGGATCATGTTATATCATCAAATAGAGAGGCAGTCATAACGTTTGGCAAGATAGATACTGTGCCTAATGTCAGAAACGTTATTCCGGGCGAGGTAACTGTCAGTATAGATCTGAGGGACCTCAACGAGCAGTTCCTCAAGAAAACCCTAGAGGATATCGAATCGATCTCTAAAGGTGTAGCATCGAGATACATGATTAGTGTAGAGCATATATACAGATCATATAGCTCCCCAGTAATGATGAGCTCTAAAGTGATAGACGCTATAGGGCAGGCATGCAAACAGCTGGGCGTAACACCCCACCTCATGCCGAGCCGCGCGGGGCATGATGCTAGAAGCATGGCTAAAATAACCGATGCGGGCATGATATTTGTCCCAAGCATAGGTGGGGTTAGCCACTCGCCTGAGGAGAATACGAAGCCTGAGCATCTCAGGTTGGGTGCTCAAGTCCTGTTAAACACAGTGCTTATCCTAGCGTCGGAAACAAAGTAGAGGCTAGAGACCCGTAGCTGGGGATTGGAGAGCCTGGAGGGTTTGCGTTACTTAATAAAGTTTTTGACTGCTTCTTTGAGCACCTCTATAAATCGATCGATCTCGTATAAAGTGTTATATATGTAGAGACTAGCCCTAACCGAGCCATCAACACCGTAGTGGCTGTGAAGCAGGTGTGCGCAGTGCTTGCCGCTCCTTACGGCTATCCCATGCATATCCAGGAAGGAGGCAACTGTATTGGGGTTGATATCGCCTATGTTAAAGGCGAATGTGGCGGTTTTACTGCTGTAGTCCGAGTTCTTATCCACGGGTTCAATGTATTCAAATAGCTTCTCCTCCTCCAACCTCTTGATGAGGTACCTCAATAGCTCATGCTCATACGACCTCACATTATCCATGCCTAGCCTCTTAAGGTATCTCACAGCCTCGCCTAAACCGATGAAGCCCTCGATATTTGGTGTGCCTGGGGCGTATCTCCATGGTGAATCTAGCCACTTAATACTTTCGATGGTAACCTCCTCAACTGTTCCTCCACCAGCTATTATTGGCTCCAGATCGTTCACCAGATCCCGAGAAATATACAGGACCCCAGTACCAGAAGGGCCCAGCATTTTGTGCCCGCTGAACGCTAGGAAGTCTGGGCCAAGATCTCTAACATCGACAGGCATGTGGGGAACGCTTTGGGCCGCATCAACAACGGTAAGCAATCCTCTATCTCTAGCTATCTCTATAATGCCCTTGGCATTATTTATTACTCCGGTTACGTTTGATACATGCGGAAAAGCTATAGCCTTGGTGTTCTGGCCTATAGCCGATTCCACAGCCTCCAGATCTATTCTGCCGCCAGCTCCTGGATACACGTATTTAACCTTGAAACCAACGATCCCGCTCAACACGCGCCAAGTAAGCATGTTGCTGTGGTGGTCCGTGATAGTCACTATAACCTCGTCGCCAGGCTTCAGAAATCTCATAGAAATCATTAGGGAGGCTAGAGCCAGCCCGTGGGACGCGTTATATACTGGAATCAGCTCCTCGAAATCGGCGTTGATGAATCTCGAGATCTCACGTAGAGAATCCTCAAAAAGCTCTGTGGCCTCCATACTGAGTGTGTGCACACCCCTATGGATATTCGAGTAGTGGTTTTCATATACCTCTCTAACCCTCTCAATCACCTGGATAGGCTTTAGCGTTGTCGCGTTGTTGTCGAAGTATATCAGCTCTCTACCATTGATCCTTCTCGACAGAATAGGGAAATCCTTCCTGATCCGCTCAACATTAAGCATTATATGGGACCTCTATTAATATCTCTATGTCTAGCCATAAATATAATGCATCAAACTATACAGCCCGACGGCCTAGTCAGGGGGTCCCCCAACTATGTTCTGGGCCATCTTCTCCAGTCCCCAAACTTTCTATCGTACTCGGGGCATCCTCTCCGGTAGTAGAAGTGATCGCCAACCCTATCCGTATTAACGAGTATCCTATACAGTATCTCATCAAGTAATCCCGGCTTCTTCAACTGGTCTCTCAGCCTCCTGCTGCAGATCTTTATAAACTCAACCATATCTTTCCTAGAGGGGGTATATATTATGATGACTCCTCTACTCAAGATACGCATGATTCCAGGCTCCACAGTGTGTTTCATGCTCCATTCCTTATGATCTCTAACTATTTCCTCGATTACCATTAAGGCCCTGTTGATATCTCTAAAAGCGGAATAGGGAATCCCTAGCTTCCAGCATTTAAGTGAGTGCCCGCTTTGAATGCCCCTTTCGTAAGCTAGCCAGCATTCCGTGCATTTTCTTTTCCAATCTCTATTGTTTATGTGCCTCCATCTCAATATATTATCATCTTCTACTATAATGGCTATCCGCAACGCTATTTATATGGGTTTTCACACACTAGTTATTGGATTTGGTGTATATATTTGATCATTAGTATCGAGGGGGAGAGATTAAGCATTCTGCAGGTAGCGATCCTTCTCTACCTAGCGGATAGACCTCGGAGAGCGAGCGATCTCCTAGAGGTATTTAGCAGAAGAGGCTTCAAATCGAGAAGCTCGTTCTACACCGCGGTATATGAGCTGATGAACAGGGGGTATATTGAGCGCACACATCCAAGAAACCTCGAGCTTAGATTGACCGAGAAGGGGCGCAGGATCCTTAGTATACTTGGCTCTATGATAGATCGCGAGATAAGATCCCTAATAGGTGTTGTGGATATCTTGACTGAGAAAATAGGTTTCGAGAAACCCAGATTCAGAAGCTTAGCTGACGAGCTCGAAGATCCCGAAGACCTGGAGGAGTACCTAGAGTTCCTTGAGTTGGAGATGAATAAGGTTAAAGCAAAGCTTAAAGGCTGGAGAAAAATAAGTGTTGGGTAGCTACCAATTGATCCTAGCTATCGAAAGCTAGTCCACAGGGATCCTCCTCATAGCCTCTCTCTTAAACGCGGTGATGACCAGCACGCCATCCTCGTATTTAGCCTTTACCCTATCCGGATCTATTGGCTCGTTCAGATCTATTTTGAAGTTGTACCTCCTCCTATACGGAAGATCCTTTCTCGTCTCACCAGAAACCCTTATTAGATTTTCTCTAGCATATATCTTCAACGCGTCTTTTTCGGCTCCGGGCATCTCAATATATATGTCGTACCTGTCGTCTCTATCGCTTAAATGATACCTATCATCAAGCTCCACATCATGCTCGACGTGTTCATGTCCTATACTGATTCTCTTGCCTCCGGATACTATATACATCTTAATTTTGGGGTCAATCAAATTGTTCGACCCAAAATATGTATCTAAAAACAGAATATATCTTTAAGCATGATCTATCTATATATAGCGTAGACACCGTAGTCCTGGCCCGTGAAATAGTAGATAACCAACTCGCTGAAAGCCCCAGGCATCCCAGGCGATCCCGGAGGCATCCCGGGCAGGGCGATCCCGGCTATATTGGGTTTCTCATTGAGCATCTTCACGATCACCTCGACTGGTATGTGGCCCTCAACAACATACCCATCTATAATCCCGGTATGGCAACTCCAAAGATTCTGTGGAACACCGTATGTGTTCTTTACGGATAACAGATCATCTACAAATATGCGTTTAACCTTTATGCCGTTTTGGATCAGATAGCTAATGTATTGATGGCAGCACGAGCATGTTGGGGAGAGGTATATCTCCATATATAGTTCTTCTCCTGGCTGATCACCCCGATCCATAAATAGGTCAGAGGCATAGTAGAGATATACTATGGAGCCAAGCGAAAGAATCAAAACACCAAGTAGAGCTATATAGATTTTTCTCCTGGCTCCTCCGCCCATTCAGCCCCCATCACATATTGTGTGTAGGCGTAAAATATATAGAAGGGGGCACCAATATATAGTATATTGGATTAAGCGGGATAGTACCGCTTGAATTGTGATATATAGTTAATTTTATATATTAAAAATTTATTAAAGTAAATAAATAATTCTAATTTAATAGGATAATTATAGAGAGTAAAAGGGGTGTAGCCAGCAATGAGGAGACT
>WANO01000052.1 GCA_015521765.1 Desulfurococcales archaeon | reverse complement strand
TAATTATGATGTAATCATTGGTGAGGGGTGGGGTCTTGGAGGCTGGGAGGTCCCTGTATTCGGTCTCCGCAACCCTGGTTCTCGTGGGCGGGGCTCTGGTTTTCGGCTACTCTATCCTTACGATGATCACCCCTATACCGCTGAACCCAGCCAATATAGCTAAAACGGCACTGGGTCTTGTTCCTGGCTTGGCACTGGTTCTGGCTGGTGCACTTATTTTTAGGGGGTCCACGAAGACTAGGAGACTGGGTGGAGCTCTGGCTATAGCTTTTGGTGTGATGAGCATATTTGTTGGCGGAGGGTTTTTCTTGGGTATGGTACTGGCTATAGCTGGAGGTATAGCGGCTCTCGCACTGAGATAGCTATCATCACCTCTACCCCAATCCGTTGGGCTCGAGGAGGCTACCCTGCATATCTCTTGGCGTGGCTATATAGTTATTATGTTGAAATATAAACTACTATTTAGCTGTCGGGGGTCGCCGGCGGGATGCGTATTTTGCCTGTGGAGCCTGTCCTTGAGTGGATACGGAGAAGCGGTACCGGGTGGAGAATCCTTAGGTTCTCGAGAAGAACTACAACTGTTGATGATGCTGCTAGGGCTCTCAATATAGATAGATCCCTTATAGTTAAGACGATCATAGCTGTGGCCTGCAGCAAGACATATGCCATAATAGTTCCAGGGGATAGGAGGCTAGATCTAGATAAGCTATCCAGAGTGGCTGGCTGTAGGGCGAGACTGGCTAAGCCAGCTGAGGTGGAGGAGAGGACTGGCTATTCTGTGGGCGGGGTTCCCCCGGTAGCTTTGCCGAGTGATATAGTGGTTATCATGGATCAATCTATAGCTGAGCTAGATATTGCGTATGGTGGGGGAGGAGAGGATGGAACGCTGCTGGAGTTCTCGCCAAAGGAATTGATACGGCTGATAAAACCGATCCTCATACCCATATCCAGGTAGCGGCTACAACTGATTCATATATCTGCTTATAGGCTTCAACCGGCTTGATGTATTGGTTATCTCTACCTATCCTCGGGGATTCTTCTCTTACTTTTTGAAGATACTTCTCTAAGTATTTCTATTAGATCGATTCCTCTATAATTTTAAATATATACCTTCATCTTGAAACCTTTCATCCTGTCCACTAATGATTCCGGAGCTACCCCTGGTTCATTGCGTCCCATTTTATCCACTTCTGAAAACCGAGATCTATTGTTCAGCGGAGGATTTTTTCTAGGATACCTTTATATTATACCATTGTGTTTCGTGATCATCGATATATCCCGTTCAAGAACTATTATTATCTTGGGTGCCGAGTAGTGAGCATATCTATTAAGCTACCCCGAGCGCTTGTGGAGAGGTTGAGGAGGGTTTCGGAGGCTCATGGCGTGTCTATTGTGGAGCTTATTATCGATAAGCTCTCGGAGGAGGTGGATCCTGAGAGCAGGGCTGAAGCCTACTGGGAGATGGCTGAGGAGTACCTTAGGGAAGCTGGGGAAGAGCTATATAGGGGTGATCTGAAGCAGGCTAGCGAGAAGATATGGGGGCTGCGGCACTAGCCGTTAAGGCTCTAGCCTATGAGAGGGAGGGCGAGAGGCTATCGAGCCATGGAGAGCTGTGGGGGGTATATCGATAAGCTTGTTCGCGAGACTGGAGATGAGGAGTTGGGGGACCTCTGGAGAACGGCTACAGCTATACACACAAACTTCTATGAGGGCTGGGCGTCCAAAGAGGAGGTAGAGAGATCTTTGAAAAGAATAGAGAGATTCATACAAAAGCTTAGGAAATTAAGACTATGAAATCTAGCTGTAGGTATCGAAAGAAAATTTTCCCAATTACTATGGATCGATTAAAACCAATAGACTAGCTAGCTGTATAGAGCTTCCAAACGTTACTCTCAGGAAAGATTCGGAGAGTAGCCAGAAGAGTTGAATGATGTTTCCTTATTGTAGATCTTTTAATATTTCTATAGGATCCTTAATGTTGTTTTAGCTATTATGCATATTTAACCTAGACGCCTATCGGAAACACCTATAAGCTCCTTAACAATGAGATATTAAGCTATGATTACCTCTGCTGGGGATTTGGTATCTCTAGCGGAGATAAACCGGGTGAACAGCGCTATATAGACCCCAATAACCTTAGGAAGGAAACGGTTTCAGGTTTCTATCAATATGAAGCCACGATTTCTGTATATAGCTAATCTCCGAATATATTTTTTATTATGAGAAGTAAGCATGCTAGTAGAAGGTGGAAATCCATGTAAGATCTGTCTACAGATATATATTCTTTTTAAGAGACCATGTCCATTATATGGAAACAATCATATAGAGTTTAATCCAAGTTATTGATTCTCTACCTTAATTTTTATATCTTTCAGCAGTCGCGAAGTAATATATAGACTTGTACCTGGAATTTTATTTATTAACTCTAGGGCTTCGATCTTGGATATAGCACCATGTTTCTTAGCGAATTCTATTAATCCCAACGTACCTATCACCCTTATTCCTAGTTCTCTACATTTGTTTCTAGCACGCTTATCATCCGTTACCACAGCCACAGCGTCTCTGCCTAATCGTTGTGCCAATAGGTAAGCTATCATTATAGCGTGTCTTTCACCCTCACCTAGACTCTCGGGAATATCTTCAATAGAAGCCACATTAGCTACTGCATCATCGAACTCTATATTATCGCTGTGGATTTCGAGCTCTATACCTGCTCTTAAAAATTCATTTCTAACTCTCGAGGGAATTAATATTTTTGCTCCACATCTATATTTGATATTGTCAATGAGATCTATATGCCCCAATTCACGTAAAACTATTATGGCCGTAGCGTTGAAAACGAATACATATTTCCTTCCTCTACAGCTTTTTAGCTTCCTCAATATCGTTTACCTCGACATCAAACGGCTTTACACCTCTTCTCTTCAGATATTCTATAAAACTCGAGAGAGTTTCACCAGCTATTTTAGCGGCCAACTCGGTTGATATGAGCCCCTTGCGAAGCATGCTTATAGCTAATTCTTTACGCCTTCTAAAGAGCTTATCCACTACATCAGACTTTTCAGTGTATCCGTGTACAGTATAGATATATAGAAGTAGCTCATCTACAGACATGTTGCTGACAAATCTAGCTATCTTAGTCAAGATCTCTCTATATCTTTCATTTAGCTTACTCCATAGATCACTAGCCTTCACAAAACCACTATCAGTTAAAATTGGCTCATTTTTAGATGTTACAGAAATTAACCCATTAACCAATGCGATCTCTAAAGCATCATTCACCTCCTCGCTCCAAGGACCCATTCTATATGCTTTAAATTCCAGTAGCTTCTCCAGTTCTTCTATGTATTTAGATGCCATTAGTAGTGATTTCTGTATATGTATCTTAGAAGGGATCCTCCCATTGGCTGCGTATAGAAATAGCAGGATCCATTCAAGCGGATCGAAATCTATCGAACCCTCTTCACTCTGACGTAACTTGTCCATAAATCTAGATACATCTATCTTTCTCCGTCTCTGTTTCTCAACATGTTTTTTCTGGATCAATACATGTACACCAAATAGATTAAGAAAGCTTAAACCACAGTTAATATTATTATCTCAGGATTATTATATTCGAAATATATTAGGAGTTTAAACAGTGTTATACTTAAGGGCTACAATGTGCCTATAATAGAGACAAAACTTATCAATAGGCATAGCGACGTGCCGGCTCGTGCTATAAAAATAAAGCATCCAAAAGGCTCTTTAGAGACGCCGGTCTACGCTGTTAATGCGTCCGAAATCGATCGAAAGCTTATTACTGAAAACGATCTTCGAGGTATTGTAGAACTTTACTTAACACTCAAGCCTGAACAGCTAAAGAAGATAAGTCGAAATGTAGATATACAACAACAGTTTGAGTATAGGGTTAATAGCTATATGAGAAAAACACCAAGCAACCAGCTCATAGTGGCAGTACCACTTCTAGAGGGTAAACAGGGGTATAGTCCCAGTATTAGTGAAGCATACTTCTATGGCGAATATATTGCTGAGATCATATCGAATTCCAGGGTAGATATTGTTTGCTCACCAATATTCAATAAGGTTGCCGAGAAGCATATAGATGCTCTTGTGAGGAAGTTTCTAGAGACCATGGCAACCTATAATGTGGGGGTGGCGTTATCTATACCATATGCATCTAGAGAGACCTGGGAGAAGCTTATAGAGGTCTATCTAAGTCTACTAGACATAAACAACAATGCTTTACTAAACTTTCTATGCGTAGACTACAATGGCTCCAATCCAATATCTAAGTATATGATCCACAATTACGTCTTAAGATATGTAGCTAAACTCCAGGGAGATACTAGGGAGCATGTTATTATATATGGTACCAACGTTAAGTATGATAGGGTTGCAAGGAAATACGATGAGCTCGCTGCCAGGGATCTTGCGGCCTATTTTGCTCAACTGGATATATTTGGAGGTAACCATAAGAGAAAATATATACCCGGAGAGGTAGCTGAAAAGCTAAAGACAAAGGATCCGGTAAGGAAACAAAAGATACTTAATAGAAAGAGATACATGTATGTAAGTCTAGATAAAATGATTAAAGAACCTGAACTATCAGCCCGAGAAGTAGAATTATTAAAGAGATTAATAGACGAAGGCTATCAGCGCTCATATATCGAGAAAATATCGAAACTAGTAAACATAAGAAATATTCTAGCCGAGACAGATGTCTTGAGACCTTTATTTAGTGGTCGGGGCTGGCAACATTTCAATGAACCCCTTCAGTATCTTAACAGTAAAGAAATAGTAAAGATAGACAATAAACTGGTTAAAACATTGGAAAGATTCAATAAAAGTATTAAATCCGAAACAAAAAGTCTAGATGAATATACCTAAATATCTAAAAACTCTCCAAAAAATTTCTATACTCAATACTAAATTAGCGTTTAACGAATCGCAAGACGGTTTAATATATCAATGAAGAATTTTGAAGCCGCGGCCGGGATTTGAACCCGGGACCTCCGCCTTACCAGGGCGGCGCTCCAGCCGAGCTGAGCTACCGCGGCTTGCTGCTTCCTCCTCCTGGTTGTTCCGCTATATTTTGTTTTCGTTGGGTGCGCTATAAATTTTTCTTGCTGTGCCCTATATATATCTATAGGGGTTCGGTTTTAGAGCCCTAGTTGTTTTCTACAGTATTCCCGCTGAGGCTTCTATAAGCGGTGTTGTTAGGGGCTTGGAGGAGTGCGGCGCCGATAAGGTGGTTATTGTCTCCTCTGCTAGGTTCTCCGATCAGGTTTCGTATATAGCCAAAGTTTTAGGCAGTTGCCTCCGCGGGGGTGTTGCTGTTGAGTCTATATCTGATCTTCCTGGAGCTGTGGATCCTGTAAGTATTAAGTCTATTGTTGATAGGCTGAGAAAGTTTAGGCCCAGCGATAGGATGTATTTTGTGTCCTCCGCAGGATCCAGGCTTGAGGTCTCGGTCTACTCCATGGCTCTGAGGAGGGATATGGTTGATGTGATCTATATACACTTCTACTGGGGCCCGTGGACCGGAGGTTTCTACCCATTCACACCAAAGCCTCTTCAGCCTATATACATTATCCATCCAGGAGCTGGATACAGCTGCAAGAGCGATACTGAGCCGAGGATAAGCCTGGATTGCCTAGAAAAACTACTTAACCTCGCTACGGGTGGCAGGCTGAGGAAGACTGTCTATAGAGCTCAGCTAGCACTAAACAAGGAGATTCGTGGAGATAGATGCTGCTATGAGGCTGATCTGGAGAGATGCAGCTGCAAGCCGATGAGGATCACGATGAGAATGCCGAGGGCTGGAGGAAACATAGAGGTTGAGGTGGATGATTACTGCAGCCCGAATAAGGTTGTTGAGGCTATAGATGAGTTGTGGAGGCTATTTAGGAATGCATGTCCCCATGGAGAGAGGGATAGATACTGTGAATTGGGGGAGTTGATACTCAGGGCAAGCGGGGTAGCGCAACCTGTTGTGGGTGATGTGAAGAGCCTAGGGAACAGGGGTCTTGAGGGGATCGCGAGAGGGAGGGCTATTTCCGATGCTTTAAACAGTGTTGAGAGGGATATAGTGATCGATACAAACATAGTTTACAGTGGGATACACAACCAGCTCTACGAGTCCGAGCGTCTGAGGGAGAGGATAGTGATCCCGAACTGCCTGCTTGCAGAGATGTATAGGCACCAGCTCGAGGGTAAGGCCGGCGTGGATAGGGTGAAGGGTGAGCTCTCCAACCTGCTTGTGAACGAGATAAAGGACTCGTTCAAGCCAAGAATACTCTATCAAGCCAACACGCTGCCCTGCGAGGTTGGTGTAGGGATGGCCCTAGCCGGGAGAAGCGACCATGTGTTCGCTACTGCAGATGTTTTGGCGTATGAAAGGATCCCTGAGGAGTTCGGGGTTCCAGCAGTAAGGATAGATGTTGAGCCAGTCTCCAGAGTCGAGTTTGGGAGGGATGAGGGTATGAGGAGGGTCTCATACTCATACTACGCTTTGGCCCAGTATAGAGCTTTATCTAGGGAGCTAAGCGGTGTTATTGGAAAACACGCTGGGGACTTCAGCTTCAACGCTGTATTCGTCTAGCCTTCATTCTCTTAGTGCTTAATACGTCTTTAATCCAATTATCTATGGTGATCAGGCTTTGATTGCGAGATCGATATACAGCGGGGTAGTAGCTGGAATACTCTCGGCCTTTATAATAGGCTCGATATTTCTTGGTTTGGAATCTATTGGTGTAGCTTATGTGAATTCGGGCCTCATGATCATTCTAGCCCTGGGTGTAGGAGCATCCATAGCTGTATCATCCATATATAACTCCCTTGCAGTAGCGAGGGCATTCAGCAAGATCGAGGCAAGGATAGAGGATTTAGACAGGAAGATGTCTAGGATAGAGAACTACCTAAACATCTATGAGGAGATAGCCAGAGAGAACACAAACACCATCGAAGGGATAAGGGCGAAAATAAGGAATCTCGAAACAAGGGTTAAGGCTGTGGAAAAACTACTATCGACAGTTCTTGAGGGCTGAACAGAACTTCCATATCTATATTCTCGCCCTATTGATCTAGCAGTCGAGATAATCTATATAGACTGAGTACTGGAAGAGCTCGAGGATTTCTTCCTCTTCTCCTTAAGCTTAGCAGCGAGCTCATCAGCGATCTCATCGAGACTCTTGCCCTTAACATCTATACCCTCCTTTATAGCGGCCTTAACTATGGGGTGGTCCTCGCTAACCTCTGAGCCAGCCTCTGCTGGGGCGGGCTTTCCGCCCGAGACAAATTCGCTTGCCTGATGTCCGCCCATGGATTCGGTAGCAGCTCCAGAAGCCTGTGGTGCCGGCTGTGCGGCCCCCCTCGACGTGTCGCTTGGTGGTAGCCCCTCTAAACCCCTTTTCCACTCTCTGACGGCTTCTCCTACTGCCCTCGCTAGGCTGGGTATCTTGCTTGGTCCAAGGATCAGGATAAGAACAATTATACCTGCCCAGAACATGAGGTCGAATGGAGTTACCATTGCTCTATAACCAATTAATATAACCTTTAAAAGCTAATATAAAAATTGCATAATGGGACGTGGATGAAGCGGGGGCCGTAGTCTAGCTTGGCTAGGATGCCAGCCTGGGGAGGAACCCCGTAGAACCCAGGTCTCCGGAGCGCTGGTGGTCCCGGGTTCAAATCCCGGCGGCCCCACTCTATCTGATTTAAACAGTATTATCGGTTTAGATTTCTATGCATTCGTATATGCATATATGGTATCTGATGCAGTGAAATATATATTGATATAAATCGATAATTACCTTATTAAACTTCTATAAGAATAGATCATTTGAAGGTGCCCCACTATGGGGGATAAGCCTAAAGTAGACACCTCCAGAAGAAAACTTCTACAGACAGCGGCCGGCGCGCTAGCCACAGGATTTGTGGTGGCGACAGCACTACAGGTTGAGGTAGCGGAGGCCGAGGAGAGGAAGCAGAGAAGAAGGTATGCTATGTATGTTGATGTAGAGAAATGCTACGGCTGCATGGCCTGTGTGGCTGCTTGCGCAGCAGAAAACAATGTCCCCATCAGCGTTTTCAGAACCTGGGTTGAGAGACACGTCCTCCCAGGAGGGTCAGTTGTATTCGTGCCAAAGCTATGTAATCACTGCGAGAACCCCCCATGTGTGAAGCCATGCCCAACTGGAGCAACATTCAAGAATGAAGACGGGCTAGTGCTCGTTGATTCGGAGAAGTGCATAGGGTGTGGAGCATGCATAAACGCATGCCCCTACGGAGCGAGATTCTTTAACCCATTAACTGGTGTTGTGGACAAGTGCACCCTGTGTGATCACAGAATATATAGTGGCAGGGTACCTGCCTGTGTGGAGGCGTGCCCAACTGGGGCAAGGGTGTTTGGGGATCTCGAGGACCCCAACTCGGAGATAGCCAAGCTGGTTGGCGAGACACCAACACAGGTGCTCAAACCGGAGACCGGTGCCAGGCCTAAGGTGTACTATAAAGATCTTCCCGAGGTGGCTTCAAGATGAGCTACCCGACATATCCAGGAGGATACATATACCCCAACGAGCTGGTGCAGGGCGCTGAGTACGGATCGGTTGTTTGGGTCCCGATAATAGCTGTGTACATGACCCTAATAGCGATCGCATCAGGATCCGCAATGCTTCTAGCTATAAGAACAGTAATCGACATCAGGGTTCTGAAGAAGCTAACCCCCCTACTATTCATCGCCTCGCTATCCGCATCGCTGGTGATGCTCCTGGGACCCCTAGCAGATCTAAGGAGACCAGACCACTTCTACAAGCTGCTGGCTACGCCACACATCATACCCACGGCTGAGAACCCGGGTGTCTCGCCAATAGCTCTTATGGCAGCCGTAATGTGGCCCCTGCTCCTAGTGCTCATCGTTGCACTGGGTGTTTTGAATAATGCTGTACCGAGAATAAAGATCCATGTATCTAGATGGCTAGCTGTATCTCTATCGATAGCCCTGCTAGCTGTTTCAGCTGTGTGGGCCACTTACCACTCGCTACTTCTCTACACCTCGGTGGCTAGGGCTACATTCTACAATTATCTACCGCTGATACCGGCTGAACAGCTGATCCAGGCCCTGGTTATAGCCTCGGGGGTGATAGCGATCCTAGCTGTAGCCCATAGAGTAGAGCTCGCCGGAGAAGAGATCAGGACGCTAGCACTAATCCCCCTGGCTGGAGCCGGGCTATACGCGTTCTTCAGGGTATCGGAGACCTTCAGGATATACATCTACACCTCGGGCTCGGAGATAGGATCAACACTGATATCGGCTCTAGAACCACTCAACACACTAGCCATAGTCTTAGCCATAGTGATTGCGGTTCTATCATACATATCGTATAGGTCTGGATCTATAAAGACCGCAGCTGTGTCGGGCTTAGTATCTATAGCCTGGGTTCTCGGGGACAGGTGGCTACTAACAATAAACATACAGTCGATATCTAGAACAGGTATAGCTATCCTTCCCCAGGCAATGGCTAGCTGGATATGGGTTGCTGAATCCATAGCTCTAGTATTGTTCTTCCTATTCGTCTACCTCCTCCTAACCTATATATCCCCAATCCCCGGAAGGGGTGTGAGCCATGAGTAGGATAGATAGGAGAACATTTGTGAAGGGCTTAACCGCTATCGCCCTTCTGGGTGGCGGTGTAGCTGCATACCTGCCAACATTAGAGAGGATAGTGAGGCCGAAAGAGGAATACATACCTCCAGACCCCCAGTTCGGTGATGGTGTGAAGTATATATATACCTCATGCCTCGGATGCAATGTTAGGTGCGGGATAAGGGTGAGGATCGTTGAGAGGAACGGGATCCCGATAATAGATAGGATAGAGGGGAACCCGTACCACCCTTACAACAGGGCTGTATCGATCGATAAGCAGGTTAAGAGATATGTCCAGCTGGACTACACAACACCTGTGGATGAGGCGACCAGGAAGTGGTTCGGGACCCTATGCCCAAGGGGGCAGGATGGTATCCACTACATATATGATCCCTACAGGGTGATCAAGCCGCTCAAGAGGGCAGGGCCCAGAGGAAGCGGTAAGTGGAAGGTTATATCCTGGGAGCAGTTGATTAAGGAGGTTGTTGAGGGCGGTGTTATAGAGGAGACCGGCGAGAGGCTACCCGGGCTGAAGGACTTCTTTGTGTATGGGAAGCTTAGGGATGCAGGGTTCCAGGACCCCAACAAGGTTCTATCCGAAATGAAGAAGGATGTCGAGGCGATCATGAAGATCGCTAGGGACCCCGATAGAGACTACAACGATATAGCTAGAGCCATAGAGAAGTTCAAGTCTAAGTGGAGCAGTATACTTGCCGAGAAGGGTCTGAGGCTTGAGGACATACTTATAGATCCAGACCGGCCAGACCTGGGAACAAAAGCAAACATGGTTATATGGGTGAGAGGAAGGGGACAGGGACACAGCGACTACTTCAGCAAGAGGTTCATAACGGCGTTCGGAAGCGTGAACTGGCTCAGACACACATCGGCGTGTCAGCTAGGTTACTATGCGGGTAACAAGATATGGGCGGGATACCACGATATCCAAGGGGATGTGGTCAGCTCGAAGGTAATTATCATGGCTGGAGCCGCACTTGGTAGGCTTCATCCCGGAGCGACTGGGCAGGGACTGCTTATAGAGCGTACAGCGGAGGGCGAGCTGAAGCTGTACTATGTGAACCCCATTGCTCCAAGAATAAAGAACAAAAACATAATTTGGGTCCCGATCAAGCCTGGACACGATGCCGCCCTAGCGATGGCCATGATAAGATGGATAATAGAGAACAAGCGATACAACAAGGAGTTTCTAGAGATACCCAATCTAGACTCGGCCAAGAAGAAGGGATACCCAGTAATATCCAATGCTACATGGCTGGTTATCTATGATAGAAACCACGAGAAGTTCGGTGAGTTCCTCAAGGACAGCGATCTAGGGATAGGGAACGAGGGCAAGCCGCTGGTGGTAAGCAACGGTGAGATAAAGCCCCACACAGATGTTGATAAAGCAGACCTTGAGTGGGAGGGAAGAGTAAAGCTAGCCAGCGGGGAGGAGGTCACCGTTAAGACAGCTTTCAAGATACTTAGGGATGAGGCGTTCAGCAGATCTATAGGGGAGTGGGCAGAAATATGCGGGGTCCCGCCAGAGCTGATAGTACAGATGGCTAGAGACTTCACCGATGCGGCTCCAGAGGCATCAACAATAATTCATAGAGGGGCTGGGATGCATTCTAACGGAGAGTACATAGTGTGGAGCTACAGGATGCTGGACACCCTTATAGGGAACTTCCACAGGAGGGGCGGCCTGCTGGCTAGGCCGGAACATACCAAGTACAACAACAAGATCTACAACTGCTACTACAAAGGCTATGGAGAGCCCGTGAAGTGGGGACCCCCGATCGATAGGCATAAAGCCAGGTATGAGGACACGCTTGAATACTGGATCAAGGTGAAGAAGGGAGAAGACCCATACCCGGCTAAGCGGCCGTGGTACCCGCTAACCCCAGAGGAGAGCTACACAGAGATATTCGCCGGCATCAGCGAGGAGTACCCGTATAGGGCTGGGGCCCTAATAATGTTCTATGCAAACCCCGTGCTCTCGGCCAACCACGGGATCAAGTTTATAGAGACTCTTAAAGACACGAGGAAGCTGCCGCTGTTCATAGCTGTGACAACAACCATAAACGAAACATTCATGTATGCAGACTACATAGTTCCAGACACAACCTATCTCGAGACAGGCACCCTCGGGATCCAGTACCTCTACGCCTCTGGAGCCGGGGTTTATCTAGCCGAGGCATGGAGGTCCCCAGCAGTAATGCCCCTAACAGAGAAGATAGGCAGGTGCCCCAACGGGCATGATAGATACGCGAGCCTATGGGAGTTCTTCATAGATATAGGGGTAAAGCTCAACATGCCGGGCTTCGGTAGAGGCGGGATAAACGGGGTTAAGGGAACAAAATATGAGGGCAGAAGATTCGATCTGTACTGCGCATGGGAGTATATACTCAGGGTATACGCGAACGCTGCAGTGGACGCCGTGGACAGGGGTATAATACCCAGGAACATACCGGAGAGCGACGTGGAGTTTGTGGAGAGAAACTACCCCATAGCTAGATTCAAGGATATACTACCTGCAGACGAGTGGAGAGCGGTATGCTACGGACTCGCTAGAGGAGGTGTATTCACTCAGTACAGCGACTCGTTCGATGAGAAAGGCTACTCCAAGAGGAAGGTTAAGGGCTACAAGATCCTTTATGTATGGAGCGAGCAGGTAGCCAGATCCAGAAACAGCATAACTGGAAAGAAGTTCTGGGGCGGGCCAAAATACGTTCCACCAGCAACCTACGCGCCGGTAGAGGGTGTAGCTCTAAAGCCTGCCAATGCTGAAGATGCTATCCCCGGGGTCCCGCTTGAAGAGATCTATAGGGACTACCCGCTATACCTGGTGTTCGAGTCGGGACCCCTATACACAAAGCATAGAAGCCAGTTCTACTACTGGATCAAGGCTATAGCCCCAGAGAACTTCGTGGTAATAAACACCAGAGACGCAGAGAGGCTGGGGATCGAAACAGGAGACGTGGTTAGGGTAGAGACACCGACAGGAGCCTTTGAAGCCCCAGCTGTTGTGGAGCCATCAGTTAGGGAGGGTGTTATCGCTGTGCCCTACGGGATGGGCAGGTGGGCGGACACTATAGTTATGAAGCCGAGATACTTTACTCCGGGAGACGGGGATCTAAAGAGAATCATAGATGAGCTCCCCGAAAAGGTCGAGATACCTGAGGAGGCGGTTAATCCAGTGAGGAACCTCCCTGAGGAGTATAGAAGGATACTCTTCACCAAGAGCCCATCAAGCTACTATGAGGCTACGCCAGAGGTGGATAAATGGAGATTCAATGGAGTCACACCTAACCCTGTACAGATGGCTGATCCGTCCCTGGGTCTGTGGCCCCTGCAGACTTGGCTTGGTGCCGGACAGGCCTACTACGACACCTTGGCTAGAGTCTCTAAGACTGGTAGGAAGCACAGGTTCGAGGTGGCTAATATAGTTTGGTGATGGTTGCTGATATGGATCATGTATCCAGGAGAATGATACATATGGCGAGAGCAAGAGCACTAATGTACACATCGATATACATCGCAATAAGCGAGGTCCCTGAGCACATCCGCTTAAGCGCCATAGATCTACTGTCTAACATGCATAAAGAGCTCGCCGAAAGCCTGGCGAGGGAAGCCGGCAGGATGAGGGATCTGAAGGCGAGGAACCATAGGAGGGACCTCGACCCAGTAGCTAGAACAATGCTTCCGAAAGCCATCGAGATGTGCTACAGCAACTCTGGGTATGTGGTTGAGGAGGATAATCCAGACTCGCTAAAGGCGATGCTTGCTTTCATCTCGAAGCTGATCGAGGACGAGGCGAAGGCTCTTGTTGAGGGCAGGTATAGGGAGGCCTATAAGCTACGTAAGATCCAGCTTAGATTCATCAACACCCATCTCAAGCCCCTTATAGAGGAGGCCAGGAAAAATACAGATCTGAAGACCCTGGAGATTCTAGAGGATATAATCGATAACGATATCGAGTACCTGAAGCTCTCCCTAGTTGATCCCGATAAGATCGATGAGCTATTCAATTAAAAAATAAGGCTTTTTTTAATTCCTCCATAATTTATGATTTATTCTCCTGAAGGCACCTGTTGTAGTAGCTGTGGGAGATCTATGATCTCTATACCAGCACCAAGCCTTTTGGAAGCTCTAGATAGATTCAAGTAGCAGATGGGGCATGAAACCACCACCCTAGAGGCGCCTGTATCCTTAAGCTCCCTCAGCCTCTCTATAGCTATACTTATAGAGAGCTCCGGGGAAACACCCTCTATGGGACCTCCACAGCAGAATGTGTTCTCTCCGGATCTAGGTGGATCCCTTATCCTCACATGCTTTAGTAAGCTTCTAACTCTTCTATACAGATTCAGTCTCCTCACGATATAGCATGGATCATGAACAGTGTACAGGGGACCTCCCCGGCTACTATGAGACAAGCCCTCTATAGCTTCCTCGTCAACGAGCTCGCTGTAGTGTATAACCTCTATGTCGAAGCCCTCGATATACTGTGGATATATATTCTTCAGCACATCAGTGGTGTGGGGGTCTACCGTTATGATCCTCTTAACCCTGTTTCTCTTGAACACCTCATAGACCCTTTTGGCGTGTTCAATAAATTCGTCTATAAACCCGATCTCATGGAGATAAACACCTGAATATATATCTTCCTCATACAGATACCCGAAATCAACTCCTGATCTCTTTAGCAGCATGGCAACACTCCTTAGAGAGTTCGAGGCATAGCTGTAGTAGGATTCATCCCTGCCCACAAACATTCTGAGAAGGGGAGATATAGCTGGGGAGTACCTCCTTAAGCCCTCAACAACAATAGCAACCACGCCTGGAGTGAGATGGCTGTATACCTCGACAAGCGAGCTAGAGTAGGCCATCAGCTGGTAGAGGCACCCTGTGTATAGCATAGTTTCCCTTTTCCTAGGTATGTCGAGGTCCCTAGCCCACTCACTGCAGATGGTGTTGTCGGCGTTGAATGGGTTGGAGGATACGATGGTTAGGATCGCTGGGATCACGAGCTGCGGTGGAACAGTGTGGAATCCTGTAGATCCGCTTCTATTAGGGCTCAAAGCATACGCACCACGAAGCGGAATAGTGCTGTTTACTTGATCGAGTCGTACAGGATCTCAGCAAGATCCCTTACAGAAACCTCCCTATCCTTCCCTATATTCCTTAGAGCATCCTCAAACATAGCCGCACAGAACGGGCATTCCGTAGCTATAACCCTGGCACCCTTACTGAGTAGCTCCTCGATCCTCTCAACAGAAATCCTCTTCCTCTCGGGAACATCATACCAGTAGTTGGCCCCTCCCGCACCACAGCAGAATGTTGCTCTACCCCTCCTCTCGGGCTCAATATAGTTTTTGCTCGATACCCTAAGCACCACCCTAGGCTCCTCAACCATGTTGTTTATCCTCCCTATATAGCACGAGTCGTGTATGCCGACATCGCTGTATCTGGAGTCTTCGGCCCGGGGGTTTATTCTACCCTCTTTAACCAGCTTAGCCAGAATCTCGGAGTGGTGGTAAACCTCCACATCCCATGAGTCGTCGAGGTCCCGGTACTCGTTCTTGAACGTGTTGTATCCGTGGGGGCATATCGTTATGATCTTCTTTACCCCGAACTGCTTAAAGATCTCTATATTCCTCAAAGCAAGATCCTGATACCTGCTCTCCTCACCAAGCCTCCTCATGGGGTCCCCACAGCATGTTTCATAGCCCCCGAGAACAGCAACCTTTAATCCGGCCTTCTTCAGGATCTCGACGAACGCGGCCACAATCCTTGATGCCCTGTCATCGAAGCTGCCCATGCACCCTACCCATAGTAGGTATTCGAACTCTACTCCGTCCTCAACCAGAGGTACTCCAAGCTTCCTCATCCTATCTAGCCTCTCGCTATTCGGTATGCCCATGGCGTTTTCGTATTGTGCTATGCTCATTATGAGATCACTCTTCTTCTGGTCGAGTCTGGAGGAAAACACCATGTATCTCCTTACATCAACTATGAATGGTACATGATCAACGCCCATTGGGCATATAGCAACACAAGCACCGCAGGTTGTACACGCCCAGAACGTGTCGTCCTCGATAAGGTCTATAACGGTTTTGTCTGGATCAGATCTGGCGTGGGTCCTGAGGGCGAGAACCAGCCTTCTTGGGGAGAGTGGTCTGTCCACGGCGTATGCTGGGCACACCGAGTCGCATAGGCCGCAGTTGGCGCATGAGTCTAGATTGATCAGTCTCTCAGTCTCTATATCCCCGAACTTCTCGATCCCCAGCTTCAGGCTCTCTATATCGGACTCCGTCAATTGATCCAGCCTAAACGGGGTTAAAAGCCTGCCAGGATGCCTCTCCTGGTAGGTTAGGAGCCTAAGTATGAAGGCTATATTGTACCAGAAACGTGTGTAGGGGAGCATAAGAACCAATACAGATCCCAGCATGGCGGATAGAGGAATAGCTATGGGTGCGGCAGCCGAAGAGAACGATGGGGCGGCAACAAGCCCCAGTATGGCTAGCAGAACCAGGTATAGGAGATCTAGACCCTTAACCTCCATCAGCCATGTTCTCCCGTGTTTAGGGACCCTCATCCTGTATACTATAACTACCCCAGCCGCGAAGAGAACGGCTCCGAAGATGGATATCAGGGTACTCAATATGGGGAAGTAGCGTCCAGCGGCAATGAAGTATGCCAGGTTAACTATCGATAGTATGAGGATGAGCATGTACATAGCTAGGCTTATACCTCTGAAAATACCCTCTACAGCGACCTCGCCTCCCCAGGATATGAATCTTTTCTGGAGCACCGCCTCCCTAAAGATCTTAGCTAGATTCCCGTTTTCGAGGGCAAGCTTGAGGATCCTCGATACAGTGTAGGATGGGTAGTAGAGGCTTATCTTTCTGGCTATAACGTAGTTTGCGTATAGGATCAGTGAGATCGAGATGATGAGGGATGCGTAGGCTAGAACAAGATCTATGGCCATCGCAACCAGCCCATACCTATTCGATTCCAGGTGGGTTTAACCTTATATAATATCCTATATAGGGAATATATAGATATCCCAACTTTTTAAATCGATTCCTGGAGATAGATGCATTAAATCTATCGATTTGAATAGTTTAGCCTAGTAATATTTATTAGATACCTCCATAAATCGTATTGGGGATAGCTTGATAAACGTCAACGAGAAGGAGCTATGTGCAACAGCGCTGAGGGTGGTTAAAAAGTATATGAAGTATAAGGAGCTCCAGAAGATCGTTGAGCTCCCCCCACCAATAATATCTAGATATATCTCGGGTGTCGTCAAGCCCTCCCAGGAGAGGGCTGTCGAGCTCCTCAACAAGCTATACAGCAACGGGGTTTTTAGGGAGATAGTGGCGAGAAACCTCAAGGTTGTTGATGGGGATATACTCAACCTCTACAGCGTGATATACAACATAAATATCCTGAGGATAGTGGGTATCGAGGCTTATATGAGGTTTAGGAACCAAGATCTGGATGCTGTGGTAACTATAGAGACTGATGGAATACCTATAGCCCTCTCCGTGGCGTCTATGCTGGACACGAATATCGTTGTGGCTAAGCGCAAGAAGGAGATCGGGTACGAGAACTTCTATGAGGAGACCTACCTATCCAGGGATCCCCCGTCCCTTACCACTGTTTATATCCCCAAAGACCACTTGAAGAAGGGCATGAACATACTGATTGTAGACGATCTTTTGAGGAGCGGGAGAACCGTGAAGGCTATAATGAATATTATAGAGGAGGCGAAGGCCAACCTAACCGGTATATTTTCCCTCGCATCGATCGGGAGCCTCTGGAGAAATGTTCTAAACGACGTGAAGGATATACATATAATGGTGGAGTTCTAGCTAATGGGAAGTCCCGAAATCGACTATGTTATAGCCTCATCCATACCTCCGGGAATAGCTGTAGAGGCCTCAATACCTTATAAGCCTGGGAACGTCTCCCCTGTTTCGGAGTATAGCGATCTAAAGCACTGGGGGTTTATAGCTTCAGTATCACCAATGGCTATAGAGCTATACAGGTTTCTATCCGGCATAGAGGGATATAGGCCTGGGGCCGTGGGTGAGGCGATCTACAGGCTATTTAAAGCGAGCCTAGACATGCAGCCATATGGAAACGTTAATCTGGGCTTCATAATACTCTCCACACCTATAGCCCTGTCTACAAAGCTTCTATTCGGCTCTAGCGATCAAGACACCAGCCCCAGGCGGGATCCGATAAGTCTCGATACCATTAAATCGATCGTTGAGAATGCCAGGGAGCTCATGCTCAGCTCCAGCGACTATGCATCTGTGGAGTGGATTAAGAAGGCTATAAGACTGGCGTCCCCAAGCTACCTGTCTATATACGTGGGCAGAGGTGAGGACGTGTTTGCAAGGGGGACTAGATCCAGTATAGGGGAGTTTATCTCCGTGTTTAAGGATCACGACCTGATTCTCCTAGAGATATACCGGGGCTATAGTGTTACGCTGAGCCTATTTCTAAGGCTTATTGAGCTGGGTAGGGATTTGAGCTATGATTTTCTTAGGGACCTCTACATAGATCTCGGGTCTAGATATGTAGACACGAACATAGCGAGAAAGAAGGGGGTGAAATACGCGTTGAGCGTGTTGAGAGAGTTCCGTGTGTTGAGAACCATAGCCGACCGGAGATTAAGGAGGCTCTATCTCGAGCATCTGGATAGAAGCCTCAAGTCCATGGGTGCGAATCCAGGGAGTATAGCCGATATACTTGCCAACGCTGTATCGCTCTACCTTCTGTACACTAATCTGTCTAGAGCGTATGCTTAATGCTTAGAGATCTATTTAGCGATATAAGGGTAATACAGTAAACTATCTAATGTGGTCTCCATGAACGCGGATTTCAATGGGCTATACTATGTGCAGTTCGTGTCTAAATCAAGCAAGCTGATAATGAAGGTGGATAGAATAGTATATACAGCCAGAACCAAGTATCAGTTCGTTGAGCTTGTGGAGTTCGAGGAGTTCGGCCTATCGCTAATCCTCGATGGCCTTGTGCAGTCAACGGTTGCTGATGAACACATCTATCATGAGGCTCTTGTCCACCCAGCAATGGTTGCTCATCCAAACCCTAGGAGCGTGCTCATTATTGGTGGTGGTGAGGGGGCGACCCTGAGGGAGGTACTCAAGCACCCGAGTGTTGAGAAGGCTGTTATGGTTGATATAGATGGCGAGCTGGTTGAGATCGCTAAGCGCTATCTTGAGCCTATGCATAGGGGGAGCTTCAATGATCCGAGGTCGGAAGTGGTTATTATGGATGGAAAGGAGTATATCAGGAAGACAGACAGGGTTTTCGATGTGGTTATCCTCGATCTAACCGATCCGTACTCCTCTGAGATAGCTAGAGACCTGTACTCCGAGCCCTTCTATAGAGAGCTGAAGAAGATACTTAGCCAAAACGGAATAGTGGTTACCCAGGCCGGATGCTCGTTCTACTTTGAGGATGCATACGATCTAGCTCTAAACTCGCTTAAGTCAACCTTCAGGATCGTTAGGGAGTACGGCAACTGGGTGCCGTCCTTTGGGTACCTGATCAACTATATAGTTGCGTCGGACACTCTAGATCCGGCGGCCATGGATCCCGAGAGGATCGATAGGCTCCTCAGGGAGAGAAGGGTTGAAACCCGATACTATAGCGGGGACGTGCACCAATCACTATTCAAGACTCCAGCGCTGAGGAACACGTATGTGAAGGGTAAAAAATAGCTTTATTTCCTGCCTCTCCTCTCGAGGTACTCGCTTAGTATATCTAGGCTCTGGATAAGCTCGGGGCCCAGAGATATTATATCGTACTCCGCAATTATCCCAAGCAGCCTGTTGCTCGATACAACAGGTATGTGTCTTTTGCCCGTCTTGATCATTATCCTTACAACCTCCTCCACGGGTGTCTCGGGATCAACAAAAACTATCGGCGAGGACATTATCTGTCCTGCAGGAACCTTCCTGGGGTCTAGACCCCTCGCAACAACCTTCTCAAGTATATCGTGCCTCGTCACTATACCTATAGGCCTGTTGTTTACATCGACAACGATCACGGAGCCTATCCTCATCTCAGACATTTTCTTGGCTATATCCATTATCGATGTATCTATACCCACAGTAACCGGGTTGGGTGTCATTATATCCTGCGCCTTGAGCATAGCCACCAGCTCAAGCTACATGAACTGTGTCCTCAGGTTTTTCTCAAGCGACTTATATCTCTCTATATCCGATTCCGACAGCGACGGCTTAACGGTCTTCATAGCCTCAAGGAAGTACTTCATCTTTACTGGCCTAACCTCCAGCTTCTCCCTGAGGGCAAGTATTACTGCCTCCCTAACCAGGGACTCCAGGTCGGCTCCGGTATAGCCGTTTGTCATCTCGGCCAATCTATCTAGATCCACGTCGTTGTCGAGAGGCACCTTCCTGGTGTGTATCTTCAGGATCTCTAGCCTAGCCTTCTTGTCGGGCGGAGGCACATATATAACTCTATCGAATCTCCCTGGTCTAAGAAGCGCTGGATCTATAAGGTCCGGCCTGTTGGTGGCGCCAATAACCACAACCCCCCTCAGCGGCTTGATCCCGTCTAGCTCCGTTAGCAGCTGGTTAACTATCCTGTCGGTTACTCCAGCATCTGTTCTTGATCCTCTTGCCGGCGCTATGGAATCGATCTCGTCAAAAAACACAATTACCGGAGCAACCATTCTTGCCCTCCTAAAGATCTCTCTAACAGCCTTCTCACTCTCACCAACCCACTTACTGAGGATCTCGGGTCCGTTAACAGCTATAAAGTTAGCCTCGCTCTCTGTCGCGGCCGCCTTAGCTAGCAGCGTTTTACCCACACCCGGCGGGCCGTAAAGGAGTATGCCTTTAGGAGGTCTGATACCCATCTTCTCGTAGACCTCAGGATGCTTAAGCGGCCACTCCACAGCCTCCCTCAGCTGCTGCTTAACGTCATCCAACCCGCCTATATCGTTCCAGGACACCTCGGGGACCTCTACAAAGACCTCCCTCATCAGTGATGGCTGAATCATGTTCATGGCCTGGATGAAGTCCTTCATCGACACCTTCAGCTGCTTCAGCATCTCGGGCGGGATGGGCTTCGCTAGATCTATAACGTTGCTCTTCAGGAACCTTCTTAATGCGTTCATAGCCGCCTCCTTTACTAGGGCCGCTAGATCTGCTCCGGTGTATCCGTGGGTCATGTCCGCGATCTTATCGATCGCGACGTCATCATCTAGAGGAACGCTTCTGGTGTGCACCATAAGGATCTCTTTTCTAGCCCTCTTATCCGGCGGTGGAATCTCGATCTCTCTATCGAATCTCCCAGGCCTCCTAAGAGCTGGGTCCACAGCGTCAGGCCTGTTGGTTGCTCCAATAACTATAACTCTACCCCTCTCGCCAAGGCCATCCATCAATGTTAGGAGCTGTGAGACAACCCTCTTCTCCACCTCACCAACAACCTCCTCTCTCTTGGGGGCGATCGCGTCGATCTCGTCTATAAATATTATTGCTGGAGCATTCTTTCTAGCCTCATCGAATATCTCCCTGAGCCTCTGCTCCGACTCGCCATAGAATTTAGACATTATTTCGGGGCCGTTAATCGCTACAAAGTAGGCCCCAACCTCGTTGGCTAGAGCCTTCGCTAGCAGCGTTTTACCCACGCCCGGTGGGCCGTAGAGTAGCACTCCTTTGGGTGGCTCGATCCCTAGGTGCTTAAAGATCTCGGGATGCTTCATGGGGAGCTCAACAATCTCCCTAAGCCTCTCCTTAGCCTCCTCAAGATCACCTATATCCTCCCACGTAACCCTGGGTATGCGGCTGGCTATCTCCTTCACGGGCTCCGGCTTAACCACAATCTCGGTGTTGTCGGTTATATACACAACGTTGGATGGGCTGGTGGAAACCACAACCATCTTGAGGTAGTCGGCGTATATAGGTATCAAGATAGACTCTCCACGGGCCAGAGGCTTGTTGAGCATCTCATTCCTAACGTAGTCTACTATATATCCAGCATATTCCGGTGGTAGCGGGTACCCTAGATCCGCTGGAGCCAAAACCACTTTATCCCCTGGAGAGACCTCTGCTCTGGATATAGCTACGCTTTCACCGATCCCTACGCCCAGAACCTCTCTAAGGAGACCGTCTATCCTTATTATGTCTCTCCTCTCATCCTCGGAGTAGGCTGGCCAGGCCTGGGCATGTGCCGTCCCCTTCGAGCCCTTAATCTCTATAAAATCGCCTGGCTCTATACCTAGGGCCCTCATGATCCTTCTTGGTATTCTAGCGATCTTCTTGCCCACATCCCTATGCCTAGCCTCCTCAACCCTTAGATGGATTTCTCCGTACTCACTGCCCATAGGCTACACCATATTTATTATGTTAAGCCATTAATTTATCCAATCTATTTAAATTATATTAGAGCACTCATAAATCTAGAGTACTGAGGGGTTCCGTGCGGAGGTATATATTTAAGGATTTGAAAAATATATGAATGGTGCACTCGTTTGGCTGAGGTGGTTCCACCCGAGCTGCAGCAGTATGTAGCCAAGCTACAGCAGCTACAGGCTAGACTAAACCAGGTTGCTGCAGAGAAAAGCGTTGTGGAGGCAGAGCTCAAAGAGGTTGAGCGAGCCCTAAACGTTCTCAACGACGCTTCTGACGACGCGAACATATATAGGGTTGCTGGCTACCTAATGGTTAAGGTAACTAAGGATGACGCCCAAAGGGAGCTTTCGGATAGAAAGGATATTCTTGAGCTCAGGCTTAAGAATCTCGAGAAGCAGGAGTCTCTTCTAACCTCGGAGATCAAGGATCTGGAATCAAAAATAAACGAGATCCTAGGAAAGTACTATAGAGGCAGAGGCCCCGGAGCCGGGTAGGTAGTTGGGTTGTCTTGGAGGCTATAGAGAAACAAGGCGACAACCCTCGGTTGAGAGCTAGAAGGGAGTTTTGTCTAGATAGCTACGATGGGCTCTATATCGAGGAGGCCCTGCGGGCTGCTGTGGATTCTATCGAGAGGTATGTGGCTAGGCATGTGGGTAGGGGGGCCGATGTATATGTTTCTATATCGGTAGAGGTAGCCGATCGCTGCCTGGCTAGAGTATCTATAGATGTTGAGGCGGTTGCTAGATACAGGATCGGTGGTAGAGTAGATCTGGATGTGGTTGTTGATGGAGCAATCAATGAAGCTATTAGAGAGATTGAGAAGAGATTTGGAGAGCCACCTAGAAAACATAGCCGGGATAGTCTCGGGGGCTAGTGGAGAGATCTATGTTGCATCCCACCCCTCAGCAGATCCGGACTCGATCTCTAGCCTGATAGCTTTATCCCAACTCGTAAAGTATATGGGTAGCGAAACCCAGCCAAAGTTCATAGCCGTAAACGGTGTTGCATCCAACGCAGCTAAACTGCTTGAGCTTGGTGAGAAAAGCAATCTCTACAGCGTTATAGATCACACCCCCCAAAGAGGGGACCTCCTGGTAGTGCTGGACGCCCCAGACTGTGGCCGAGCATCTATTTCGTGTGATGTGTATGAGCATATATATATTATTGATCATCATGCCCTTAACGGGGACCCCTCACGATACGGTAGGAGAACGCATGTTCTGCGGGATGAGTATTACACATCAACCACAGAGATTGTTGTTCAGCTCCTCAAGATTCTTGGGGAGAAAATCCCGGTGGAGCTGGATCGAGACATCTCCACAGCTATATTGGCCGGCTTGCTCTACGACACCAGGATTCTTCAGCATCCATCGATTATCGCTCTAGACTCAGCTCAATACTTGATGATGCATGGTGCATCTATCGGTGATGCGCTGAGGCTTATACAGACCGAAATGAGGCTAGATGAGAGGATCGCTAGGGTTAAGGGGATCATGCGGGCAAGGGCTTATAGGGTTAATAGCTATATAGTATGCCTCTCCCATGTAGGGGCTCATGAATCGAGCCTTGCACAGCTTCTCGCGGCTGCCGGGTGTGATCTGGCTATTGTGCTGTCTGATAAGGAGGATCATTTAAGGATCTCCCTCAGATGCTCCCAAAATCTGTGTAGGGGTGAAGTAGATCTTGAATCAATGCTCCTCAAGAAGCTATCAAGCATTTTTGGGGCGAGGTACGGGGGGCATAGAAGAGCTGCTGTTGCATCAACACCCAAGCTCCCTATGGGAGAGATTGAATCACGGATAATCGCTATACTTGAGAGCTTCTTTGGAGCAGATCTAAAGCCCCTGAAGCCCTGATCTCCGCTCAGGGAGAAGGGAGCGATGGATTGCTACAGGCCGGATGTGAGGAGGAGGATTATGGAGAGCGTTAGGGAGGGCGGTGAGCTTGTTCTATCCGCTGCTGATCTGGAGGGCTGCATCGATCTGGAGCTGGTGAGGTATCTAGATCTGGGTGTCGAGATCTCTGAAGATGAAGAAACCATAGCTGTGAGGTCTCAGGATCTTAAGGCGCTACTCTACATACTCTATGGCGGGGACCCCGAGAGCGTGTCCCAGCATATATCGTGGAGATCTTTCGAATCCCTCACCGCAGCATACCTGAAGCTTCACGAATACGATGTAGCGACAAACGTTAGGGGTCCCCCGCCAAGGGGGTTCGAGATAGATGTTCTAGCCGTAAATACCTTGAAGAGAATGGCTCTGGTTATCGATTGCAAACATTGGAACGTAAATAGGTTCTCGTCCCTGGCCAAGGCCGCCAGCGATCTGAGAGACAGAGTTGTTAGAGCCGGATCCAGATGCTTCATACTCGCTAGAAAGCTGGCTTCTTTCTCTAGGGCTAGATACATGTACCCAGCTATAGTGACCCTTAGGAGTGGGGATTATATAGCTGTTGAGGGGGTCCCGATAATACCTATATTCAGCTTTCCGGATTTCCTCAACAATATAGATGCATACCTGGAGGAGCTTCAG
>WANO01000051.1 GCA_015521765.1 Desulfurococcales archaeon | reverse complement strand
TATCCATATATAAGGGTTAGACCTGAACGACTCCGCCAGGCTCTCAATAATATAGCTGATCTCAGCCAAGAAGCATAACCTGAAATCTAGTTAAACCTATAAAAACTAATATAGACACACCTAAATAAAGACAACACCCATAAATCCAGACTCAAAAACGAGCCCCATCTAAAAACGCAGAAATGCTATATTTAGCTCTAGCATTTCAATACAGCTATCTCTGTATTGAGAGCCTACCCAGTATCCCATTAACGAGCCTTTGCATAAATCTCACTCCCTCCCTATATTCTTCGAGAAGCCTACCCACTATACCGCATGCATCCCTAGATTTAACGCGTCTCAACCTAGACGGGCTCTCGCATAATTCTCTAGACACCATGCATAGAAACGCGCTTTCAATATCCGGATCAAACACAACGGCTATCGCGTCAGGACTACGCCTACTAACCCCAATAAATATGTTAGCTTCTATCTCTTCCAGCTCGAAATGCCTATCTATATAAACCCTAGAGACACCTCTTTCATAGTCTATTAACGCTATAAATCTCTGTCCCATCTGTGATCTTTTCATTATCTCTCTGATTATGCGGTCACGCCCATACTTGTAGCTATGTACAACTCTAGGTGTATAACCTAAATGTTTAGCTAGCATCTCCGATAATTTTTCGGCGATGCATCTATTCGCGTAGCATTCCGGAATCAGCTGTATATTACTGGATATATTATTTGAGTTCCGACTCGGCATATTCAATGTCGCCCGCTTCTATCGTGTATTTTGATATGATTTCACGTGGCGACATGGATAGGAGTTCCTCGGCTGTTTTTAGCTCTTTGGCTAGCTCCTCAATGTCTATCTCCCATATGTTAGTTGAGCCATACCGGTCTCTAGCGACATAGTATGTCTTTAGATCCTTCACCATATCCCATAGCATGGACACCAATATCGGGTTGTGTGTAGCTATAACTACATACAGGAACTCCCTAGCCTTAGCTATATAGTTGGCGAGCAGATCTAGATAGTACGGGAATATATGGGCTTCAGGCTCCTCAAGCATTAGAATGAATTTCCTCTCTAAACCATATAGCTTAACGTAGTTTATAGCCGACTTAATCGCCATCAAGTAATATAGTGTTCTAAATACAGTGTCTGAAACACCTATTAAATCAACCTCATACTCATAGTCGAAAACAACAACATTGCCTGACATGAGAACCTTTATCTCAACTTTTTTATCCATATACTCTCTTAAAACCTCATTAAGTTCTATAACTATATCTTGAGAAGTTTTCACAATAATATTAGCATTCCATCCAAATTCACTCAATATATTTTTAGGTGTCGGACGCGATTGAGCACCCTTCAGATGTAGATGAAATCCGCATATTGTTGGAGCCGTGCATGTTGAGGACGCTAAACCATACCTGTCGTAGCCATGTAGCCTGGCTTCTATAAGTGGCTCCCCTCTAGCTATCTGGCTTAGGGGACCTCTAACCTCTTGGAAAGGGCCAGTGGATAGAGTTGCTAGGTCCCATGGAACCATAATATTGTTTAACTTGATATTTATCCTTCCCTGCTCATATCCTATCTCAAGCATCATCTCCTTTTCATTACTCATGGTAATAAAGATCTTTTTAGTTAGATCATGGTATTTAAAGAGCTGCTGAGGCTGGGTAAATCTCGATATGAGCTGAAGAGGCTCCAGGTTGCCCGCATTGTTATCGTATTCTTTATCTAGCAGGAGCAACCTGTTGAAGTACCCCGCTAGAGCTATCGCGTCGAGAATATTTGATTTACCGCTCGCTGGAGGACCCAAAAGTATCGTTAAGGGAGCCAACTGTATTTCAGCGTTACCGATACTCTTAAAATTTTCGATTTTCAGCTGCAACAGATCAACCCTCCACCAACTCTAAGTATACCTCTATGCTAAATATTTAGCTACTAGCTATAAAATAACAGCTTGAGAGAATCCATTGCCCGATAGCTTATAGAAACTGCACCTAATCTAGCTTTCTCCAACACTCGGGATCGCTGTCAACATAAAGATACATTATCTAAAACCGCTAACCTCAATAAAGCACCGTATAGCTACCTAGAATCTAGATGCTAGCCCCGTTAAACCCAGATCAGCCCTAAAGCCATTCATCAATACCAGTATATAGGCGCTTAAGTTCGCGCTATGCAGAATAGTTGAGTTCAGCGCCGGGGGCGGGATTCGAACCCGCGCGGGCTTATCGCCCACTGGCTCTCAAGGCCAGCCCCTTGGGCCGCTCGGGCACCCCGGCTTCCTTGCCCCTGTTATTGTATATTTTGTTTTTTGTCTTTTATAGATTTACCGCTGTGTGCTTGCCCTCTCCAATATTCTTCTCGCTATCCTGTAGTGGACAGCATCTATAAGCTGGTTCCTGTGCTTCACGGCTCCCCTTCCGGTTTTGAGTGCCTGCTCATACACCTCCACAACCTCTTTGGCCCATTCCACCTCCTCTCTGGATGGGGTGAACACCTGGTTGGCCACCTCAACCTGGGTTGGGTGGACAACTGTTTTCCCTATATAGCCCATTTTCTTCGCCTCTATGCAGTCTCTCCTGAACCCCTCCAGATCGTCTATGCTGAAGTACACCTTGTCTATGGGGTCTATCCCGTAGGCGTTTGCTACTAGAGCTATCCTTATCCTTATATAGCTGCTGTTCTCAAACGATCTTAGGTCTCCGCCAACACTTAGAGCTAGGTCGGCTGGTCCCCACGTAATTCCAGAGACGCCCTCGCTGGTGGCTATAGACTCCAGGGATATAAACCCCTTGGCTGTCTCGACGATGGGCACTATCTCGATCCCGGTTAACCTATATATGAAGCTGAGGTCGCTCTCCGCTTTAGGAACAACTATACAGTCGAGCCTATAGGCTTTCGACAGGGCTATGAGGTCCCTTAAACCGTTCTCAGTATATATAGAGTTGATCCTGACACAAATCTCCTTAGAGCCCCAATCTAGGTCCCGCAGAAAACTGGTCACGGCGTCTCTAGCCCTATCCTTCTCGGTTACTGGAACCGAGTCCTCGAGATCAAGAATGATCGAGTCCGCAGGAATAGACAAGGCCTTCCTAACTTTCCTCTCATCCATGCCTGGAACAAACAGCATAGATCTCCTGGCTAATGTAACCACCATAGATTATCAATGGAAACAAAACAAAAATTATTGCCCTCCAACCCACGAGATAGATGGGAAACGAGATGGCCTCCCCGCAGAGGCTGACTATGTCTGTAGCATCGCTGATGATGATAGCTTTGATCCTAGCCCCATACATAGCTAGAACACTGGATGAGCTAATCGTGGTGGAGACATATAGCCCGGGATCTGTTGATGGAGATGTAATCAGGGTTGTTGATGGCGATACTGTAGAGGCTTATATTGGTGATCGGCTTGAGAGGATAAGGATCGTCGGGTACGATGCATGGGAGCTTAGAGAGCCCGGAGGGGCTCAGGCGAGGAGCTTTCTGGCGGAGCTATGTAGCGGTGCGGATGTAAAGATCGATGTGGACGATCTCGAGCCGAGAGATAGGTACGGAAGATTGCTAGCCTACATGTGGTGTGGTAGGAGCATAAATGGATACATGGCCTACGCATCTATTTCCAAAGCTTTCCTGGCTGGGAGACCTGATCTGGTGGATCGGCCCCTGTATATAGAGCCGGATGAATACCCCTATATAGTTTGGCTCCTGAACCACGAGGTTGAGCTCGGAAAGACATATAGCGTGGTACTAATCAACACATCGACACTGATTGATGGAACCATCTATAGGTATGTAGGCGATAAGATCACGCTAACAGGCGGATTCTACAGGATATATATCGCTGGAAAAGAAACAGCCCTACTGAAGCTCGCATCTGTGGAGAGTGTAAGCATCGATATAGGCGATGAAATCAGGTCTGAATCCGTGAAAGGGAATGCTGTAGAGGGATATAGAGATCTCGAGAATCAGCCCTCGCTGGAGGGAGGTGAGCCTTACAGCGGTTTAGCTACTGTGGCTACTGTGGCTTTAGCTATAGCTATACTAATATATATCCTGCGTAGAGCAGTGAAATAAACCCGGAGACGTGGACCCCGCAACTATAGGGGAGGGTTCAGTGCTGCCCGTCACGATCTAGTGTTCTTGCTGATTGTGCTTTCTAGCCTATCAACCACGATCTCTACAGCTTTCATCGCCGAAACCATGGGTATGCCGTACCCCACCCTAGATATGTTGCTCAACCCAACCATTTTAGCTACAGCTGCACCAGCAACTATCAATCCTGGATGGATCTCTCTGGTATTGTTTATGATCAGCTCTCTCAACGATTCGTTGGAGATATCGTTTCTGCTAGCTATATTGAATCTCCTGATATCGTTATATAGATCCTTACTGGATAGGGACTTCTCAAATCTATTGATGTGTTCACCGCCAGTGGTTAAAATAGTATATCTGGCCCTAACAACAAGGTCTATGTTGTCTATATAGCTGATATTATTGATTTTCTTATAGCTTTCTGAAGGATCAATAAAACGCCCCTTAACACCAGAGATGCGTTGGCTATCAACTAAAAGATCCTCAACAACAGCAAAGTTAACCATGCTGCACCCAGATTCAGCAGCACCAGCTATAAGCCTACCAAGCAGGATAGGTGTAGATACATATACGAGATCACCATCCCTAAAATAGCTTATGCCAAGATCATCAAGCAGTTTCGATAACTCGCCAGATAATGTTGCTACCGAACCCATGAAGCTGGAGTACCACATAAATCCCCCATAGAACATGTTTCTCTCGACAAGAAGCGTTCTTAGGCCCTGCCTAGAAGCTAGATAGCACGCTGTTAACCCGGCGGGACCACCACCAACAATAACTATGTCCTTAAATATATAGCCCATACTAAGTAGCTCAATCATATCCTTTAGATATGCCTCAACCCCCCGGTCTTCAAATAGTATTATTCTTCCCCCCCCCCCCATATCGCAAGGAGTCTTTATATTTAAGATTTACCTGTATTATGT
>WANO01000050.1 GCA_015521765.1 Desulfurococcales archaeon | reverse complement strand
GAAATTGTATCTTTAACAAAATATTTATAAGGTAATTTAGTAAGGCAAACAATACTATTAAATTACTTTTCTATTTTATTTTAACGGAAGACATCATAATCGATAAAAGATTTTGGATACTGAGGCATTAGATTTTTAATTCATAGAGAAGAGAAATATATAATTAAAACATTATTTTTTAAACTTAATAGTTTATTAATTCTAAATATTAAGGGATGGTATGTATGCCTGCTTCTTCATCGTCAAATAATTCTGATGGTTCCGAGAAATTTTATGATGCTTATGTCACGGATATATCGGTTAAGAGAGAAAAGTATATAGTGATTAAGCTCAGTGTATATGGTTCTTTCAGCTATAAGCCTGGCAACTCTATTGAGATGTATCTTGACAGGGATCTTTGTGGGGATGATGAGTGCTATAGGGTTTTTTCTCTAGCTTCCTCGCCTACCGAGGATTTTTTGATGATTGTCACTATTGATAGCGGATCTAGGTTTAAGCGTGCATTAATGGGCTTGAAAGGAGGTAGGGTTAGAATTACTGGTCCCTGGAGCATGAATTTTGCTTTGAGGGAGGAGCTGGATAGCGTATTGCTGATTGGATATAGTATAGGTGTATCCCCTATGAGATCCATGGTTAAATATGTCTATGATCAAGGTAGAAGCGATATAGATGTGAAGCTGATATATGTTGATGAGGAAGGGTTTTATCTATTTAGAGAAGAGCTTGAAGATATGGCTAGAGGTAGAGGGAATATAGAAGTTGTCTTCATGGATAAGGTTCCGGATCCCTCTACGGTGTCGAGCATGTATCGTGATTTGGGTAAGCCGTACATATATGTTTCTGGGCTTCCTCAGGGGGTTAGGGAGATCGTTAAATCGATTAGAGATGCCGGGATAAAGATATCGCGTGAAACTATGGCTATCGAGTCTTTTGAGGGTTACTGACGCTAGAGGAGATGTATCTATGGTGGCAACTATATTTTTGTTGTATTATGGATATAATTTAGCTGGTGATGGTTCGGGATGATGATCGGCAGAGCGCCGATCGAGACAAAAGATCTTTGGAGGAAATAAAAAAGATTTGATTAGGCGATGAGGAAGCTAGCCTGTTCTGACATATTGTTTAGTACACGTTGATATAGTGCTATATCTACTTGCCCTTTAGTCTCCTCATTATGTCCTCCACAACGTCCTTCGGAACTCCTGGAGCGAACTCTTCGGGTATTTCGGGTAGCTCCGGTATTGGGCCACCCTCTGGTGGTCCGTCAACTACGACTAGCTCACCGTCTCCGGTGGGTGCGGTGCCTCTCCATATTAGGGCTATGTCTCTGTAGTCGTTCGGGCTGAATCTATATAGTGTTCTATGTATCCCCTTCTCCTCCCATTTTCTTGCTTCTGGGAACTCTTTGTTGCTTATGTCTGGTATCGGTAGCATTTTAGCCACGTTGACTCCGGTAACGAGTTCGAGGGCTTTAGCGTATGCTGTGGCGTGTACTGATCCTCTAACTAGGAGGTATCCTACAGCCTCCCTTACTACTGGGTTATCGCTCATCTCATATACTCTTATTTTCTGGAGCCTTGCTCCACACTCCAGGAAGAAGTTGTGGAGGAGGTCAAGTTTCAGGTTTCCGCTTGAGAATACATAGTCTCCTCTCCATGGTGCTCCCATAGAGTCTCCAACCAGTGCTGTTTGGGCTGTAGCTATAAAGTGGTGTGTGTTTCTAGCGTTTTTGCCTGGCTCGAGGGGCTTCTTGTCTGGTGGTGCGGGCTTTGTTGATCCTGTTAGAAGCGAGTTTATGGCTGCAGCTATAAGCTCTATGTGTCCCAGCTCCTCTGTAGCTATATTAGCTACTAGATCGTAGAATGGCTTGAGGGAGCTCCTGGCTCTGAAGTTGAATGACTGGTATATGTAGTTCATGAGTGTTGACATTTCGCCGAATCTTCCTCCAAGAAGCTCTTGAAGTGCTGCTGCGGCGTTTGGGTCGGGTTCTTTGGCTGCGGGTATTTCTATTTGGAGTCTATCTATTCTCAGGAACATTTTTTGTCCCTCAATTGCAATTAGTAATAACTACTATATAAACTTTATTTTTATCTGATTGTTGATTTTAGCTAAAATTTATTATCAATTAATCAGATAATGTTATTAACTATGGTTATGATTTATAAAAGTTAAATAGTTGCTATAAAAATGGAGAGGATCGAGACCAAGTGGTTAAAATGGCAAGCCGCGGTGAGAGCGAGCTCGATAGGAAGATAGTTGAGGCATTTAAGGTGAGGAGACTTAAGATCACGCCTCAGCGTATAGCTATTGTGAAGGCTCTAAATAGAATGGATCACCCAACAGCGGAGGAGATATATGAAGAGGTGAAGAAAGAGCAGCCATATATTAGTTTAGCTACCGTGTATAGAACGCTGAAGCTGTTGATCAATGCGGGTTTAGTTAAGGAGCTTTGCTTGCCTGATGGTGTAATAAGGTATGACACAAATATAAATCCACATATAAATGTTGTATGCGTTAACTGTGGCAGGATATTTGATGTTGATATAGATCATTATGTCGAGACCTTTATGGATGAGATAGGTAAAGCGGTATCCGGAAAGGGATTTAGAGTTGTAGGCTTTAGATTCGATGTAGATGTATACTGTGAAAACTGCTCCATTAAAAACAAACAGTTTGAATCAGACTCTGCATTTGCTGATGAGGACATCTAGCACCTTTCTACGATCCGCCGAAAGAGTCTCGGCTCCAGCGATATTGAACACATATACCAGAGAGGCGCATGACTGCCTGATAATGGGGTCTTTGATATCAGTGACCCATCCAAACCTCTCCTTTAAAAATTCCTCTATAAGCTTCTTTAATAGGTGTTTATTTGATTTATATACTGTTCCCGTGAGGGATACATCTACCTCTATTGATTCACCACGGCCTGCGCGGCTAGCTAGCTGCCTTCTAACGGTATATAGTGCTAGAGCTATCTCCATGGACTCTTCCCTAACGATGCCATAAGCTATAGAGTCCCCGCTTGATGCGCATTTAAACACGCATTTCGAGAACGAGGCTATATATCCTTTAGGATCGTCTGAATCATATATCTTTCTAACCAGCTCTCGAAAGCTAGACACCCCATAGTGGTGCTTGTAGCATTCAGCTAGGCATGTATAGCTCGATTCCCTGCCATCTATATATCTAGAAAGATACCTAAGCCCCTTAGCCCCAACACTGTACGCGCTACCCACATCGTCGATGAGGTGTCCCCAGCCCCCAACATAGACTTCAACACCCATAAATCTGCCGTAGAAGTTGCTCCCCGTACCAATAATACCCACTATACCATTTCCATCTATAAACGCCGACGAGTGTGCAGACTTTATATCCTCGAATATAGCTATATTGTTGATTTCTAAACCTAGGCGTCTCCTTATACATTTATCCAGTTCCCTATCCCATAATCCATCTAGATAACCTGCTATAGATAGGGCTAAAAGATCTATTTCTACACCGCCTCTACCCCCTTTAAGGGGTTTAATAGATCCGAGTACACCATCTACTATATTCAGGCAGGACTTCTCAACACCCACTGAAGCAGGGTTTGACGCTCCAGACACACTGAAATACAGATGGCCGCCTTCGGGATCAACAGCTACAACCTCAGTCTTTGTGGCGCCACCATCAACCCCTATATATATCGCCTTTCTCATAGCCCATCCTATCTATAGCTTCTACAACTGCTCCAATCACCTATTTAGCTTCATAGCTCTTTAGCCTTGGATTAACATACTCCTCTATCGCCATACCAAGCAGAGTGAAGCCCATGCCTATAACCGCTATAAGTAAGCCAGGTATTATAGCCCACATCCATAGGCCTAGAGCGAATGCGTTCCTTGCGTATGCGTGATTAAGTATCTGGCCCCAGCTTTTAGCTGTTGGGTCGCCTAAACCTAGAAAGCTCAGTCCCGCCTCGGTTAGTATGGCTGATGTGGCTCCCAGAATAATATATGCTATCGTGAGTGGGGCAATATTTGGTAGAATGTGCCTAAACATTATTCTGCTGCTGCTAGCTCCCAGGGCTTTCGCAACCTCTATATATGGCCTCTCCTTAACGCTAAGAGTCTGTGCCCTTACAACTCTCGCTACACCGACCCACTCGAAGAAAGCTATAACCAGAATTATGTTCGTTAAGCTAGGCCCTAGATACGCGGCTAGAACTATTATGAGTGGTAGGGAGGGTATCGAGAGCATTATATCTATCACCCCAGATATTATGTCGTCAAATATTCTACCAAGATACCCAGCCATCAGCCCCAGCACTAAGCCTATTATCGTGGCTATTGTTGGTGCCGTTAAGCCAACATAGAAGCTTATTCTCGTACCGTGGATAACCTCGCTCAGGATATCTTGCCCTATGTCGTTTGTTCCGAGCGGGAATTTATCGGATGGTGGCTGGAAGGGGTCCCCAACAATCTCGTAGGGGTCGTATGGGGCAAGGTAGTCGGCGAATACAGCAACCATACCTAAAGCTAGTAGAATGATGAATCCCAGTAGGCCTTTCTTGTTTTTGATCATTATATAGTATGTTGCCCTAGAAAGACTCTCCATGAAGTCCATGAGTTTTCTTTTTGATGATTCATAGCTTTCATAGGTAATTTCACGATCACCTCTCATACTTTACTCTTGGATCTAGTAGAGAGTATATGAGATCGGCTATGAAGTTGGCTATAATAACGGTTAAGGCAAGCATAAAGAAGGCGGCGTTGAGAACGGGGTAGTCCTTAAATATAATCGACTCATATATCAGGTACCCAACACCAGGGTATGAGAATACAGTCTCAGTAAATACAGCCCCACCAACTATATGCCCGATCCTTATAGCCAGAAGCGTTACAGGGGGAAGAATAGCGTTTCGCGCAGCGTGCCACATGATTTTTCTTTGGGGCAGGCCCTTAGCTGCGTCAACCATTATGAAGTCCTCGCTGAGAACATCAACCATAGTGTTTCTAGTTACTAGGGTATATGTTGCGTATGCCGTGAGAGTTATGGCTAGAACAGGCAGGGTTAGATGCCAGAGTACATCGGCTATGTAATCTAGTACAGAATTATATACAGCTCCTGGAGTTAGCGCCTGGGATATCGGGAACCATCCCAGGACATTGCCGAAGACGAACTGGAAGGTTAGCGCAAGCCAGTAGTAGGGTATGGCGTATACTAGTACTGCGGAGAACGTTATGGCTGCATCCACTCTGGTTCCTCTCCGCCAGCCAGCAACTATACCTAGGGCCACGCCCATAAGGAACACGGTTATAGATGAGGTCCCTAGAAGGAGAAGGGTCCATGGTAGTCTCTGCATGATCAGTTCAAAGACCGTTGTGGGGTAATACTTATAGCTGTATCCCCACTGCCCCGTAAATAGGCTATATAGGTAGGCTATGAATTGCTCGCTTAGAGGGCGATCTAGCTTAAGAAGCTCTTCAAGACTTTCAACCGCTTCAGGTGGTAGCTGGTACTCGTTGGCTAGTATGGTGGCTGGGTTCCCTGGCATCACTCTTGGTAGGAGGAAGTTGATTAGGATGATTATGAAGAACACTATGATGAGCCTAATAGATCTTTTCACCAAAAAAGATTTGCTCATCTCGATACTCCTTCAGGCGTTACTTATATACCAGGTAGGGGGTGTAGGAAGCAACTATAAAAATAAAACTTGTTTTATTGTGGGTGTATCGTTAATGTTCTCTAACCCGAGATCTATCTTCTCCTAGCCAGCATATACGCTATAGCACCAACTATAACGGCAACGACAACAGTCATAGCAACAGCCATCTCAACACTTAATCCCTGCTGTGTAGGTGTCTCTGTGACCTGCTTAGTAACAACAACAGTTTGCACAACTGTTTGTGGCACCGTAGTTACGACGGTTCTACCCTCTTTCACAATTGTCTGTACCTGTGTCTTTACCTCAGTTACAACTTCAGTTGCGGTAACCACCTCCTTAACTGTCTCCACAACAGTCTTCACCTCGGGCTTCTTCAGCTCTACCTGCAGTAGTGATAGTTTGCTTGATGGTCCCTCCTGCTCGTTCCAATTTACGAAGTTGTCGGTTCTATACGCGGTTAGATATCTTTTAACATACAGCGGTATTATCGGTATGTCTCTCTTGATTATCTCCTGGATCTTGTATATAAGCTCTATTCTTTTCTGTAGATCCAGCTCCCTTCTCTGGGCTTCAAGCAACTGATCCATCTCCGGATTCTTGTATCTGAACCAGTTTCTGGGGGCATATTCGCCGAGTGGCTTAGCTCCACTGCTGTGGAATCTGGTGAATAGATAGAAGTCTATTTCAGCTCCGAGTCCTCCAACACCCATTAGCCCCAGTTCGAAGTCTCCCACACCTTCTCTCTGATCAACTGTACCGAGAGCTTGGGCCTCGACTTTAGCCTCGATTCCGATCTCCTTTAGCCACTTGGATATCAGCTCAGCGGTTCTCTCAAACTCTACCCTGCCAGATATAGTTAGGAGTGTGAAGCTCAGTTTCGTTCCATTTGGCGTCTCTCTTATACCATCACCATCGTTATCTTTGAAGCCTATGCTATCCAATATAGACTTTGCTTTCTCGAAGTCCTGCTTCCTATAGCCTATTTCCGGATTATACCATATTCCCTGTATTTTCTGTACATATCCATCTGCCGCAGGATCCGCATATCCGAGCATGACTGTTTTGACTATGGCCTCCTTATCGATTGCGTAGGCTACGGCCTCTCTGAATTCTCTAATATTGAATGGGTACTTCATCAGGTTAAAGGCCAGGAACCTTATGAATCCTAGGTCTGGTCTCTGAACTATCCTTATATTCGGATCCTTGAGCAGAACAGGGACAAGCTCTGGGCTTACCGTTGCGGCTGAAATAGTGTCTATGTTTCCGGCCTGTAGATCCAGCATCATGCTGCTTGTGCTCTTATATAGAACTATCACTAGCTTATCGATCTTGGGTCTCCCCATAAAGTAGTCTGGGTTGGCTTCAAGCTCTATTGAGACTCCGGGAGTGTATTTAACGAATTTGAATGGCCCGCTCCCAACGGGGTTATCGAGATTCTTGAAGGTTGTTGGATCGACGTTAGACCATATGTGGGCCGGGAGTATTGGAATAAGTATCCCTATATACCATAGTGCAGGAGCAAACGGCTCCTTAAGCTTGAATTCTACTGTCCTATCATCGATGGCTTTAACATATTCTATGAATCCTCTTAGATTCCATCTATCGATCTTCTCTGTATATTCAGAGTTGATGATCAGGTTGAATGTGAACTCAACATCCTTAGCGGTTAGGGGCATGCCATCGTGCCATTTTAGATTCGGCCTAAGCTTAAACGTTATCTTTAGGTTCTCCTCATCAACCTCGTAGCTTTCAGCCAGCCATGGTATGAAGGATCTGTTGGTTGGCTGCAGGAGGAGGGTATCGAATATTAGAGACCTAACATATCCTCCAGCGGCGAGCACTCCGATAAGTGGATTGAGGTTATCTATCTCTCCTGGAATGCCTACCCTTAATGTCGCCTCCTGCATTTGTGCTTCTGTGTATTGTATTGATGCTATTGGAAGAGCTATGAGTATTAATAATGCTAGACTTAAAACTCTTTTAGCTAGAACACCCATAACATACACCTGCTCATAGCTTTAGGTTGTGCCATTCCTAAAATTATTAATGCTTATAAAATTACTTGACAGACTTATACAGCTAAATACATGTGGCTCGATTTATTGGTTTAAATATAGTATTTAAATTTATTCAAACATACTTTTTAGTGTGTTGGGTGTGGATATAGAGACTAGGAGAATCATAAATGTTGGAAAGAGATCTTTTGCGATAACCCTACCAAAAAGATGGATATACAGGTATAATTTAAAGTCTGGAGACATAATTGAGGTACAGTTCAACGAGGACGGCTCCCTAACCCTAAAGCCAGCTAAATCCAGGTTGAGTGATGTTGAATATAGATCGGTAAACGAGATCAAGATAGACAAGATCCCCCAGAACATAGATGTGGTGGCTCTCCTAACTAGATACTATATCATAGGCTATGAATCAATAGCTATATCCACAAGCATCGTTACCAGGGAGGAGGTTAATGAGGCGTGCAGCAAGCTTATAGGATCATTTTTTGTCGAGGACGGTGGATTCTATAGAATAATATTTGCCCTATCGGAATCAAAGATATCTCTCGATAATATAATTGATAGGATGTCGAAGCTTCTATTCGAGGTCACAGACCTGTATATAGATTACCTAAATACAGGGGACCCCATAAAGATCAATGAACTCCTAGCTAGAGAAGAAGATATAGATAGGATGTATTATCTGGGCATGAGGGTGTCAAACAAGATTCTGACAAGCGTTATTTCCGATGGAGATTTATCGTCGATCAGGAAGTTCATGTTTCTAACTCTAGGACTTAAGATCGTTGAGGAGATAGCCGACTCATTCGATAGGAGTGTGAGAGCTATAATGCGTTCAGGGCTAGAGGTATCTACAGCTATACCGAAGGACTTTGAGTATCTAACTGAAAGCGTTGTTGAGATGGTGGTTAGCGCGACAAACGCTTTCCAGACTATGGATGTCTATAAGGCGTTGAAGATTCTGAGGATGCGTAGAGAGATAAAGAAGAACATTCTTAAATTCAAGAACTACGATAACGAGCTGGTACAAACCCTATTGTCGGAGATCGAGACGATAGTCACGTTATCTGCTGATCTCTCGGAGCTAACTATGATTCTTTAAACCAGCGGATCCTTCATCTATCTATTTCGGGAAGATGCTTCTCCAGCAGATGCTTTATGTCTTTAGAGGCCTCGTTTTCATCCTCGCCCTCGATTACTATATCTATCTCGTCTCCCTGATCTATACCTAGCGATAGAACCTGGAGAATGTTCTTTGCATCAGCAGACCTGTTTTCCTTATGGATAACTATGCTTGATTTATATTTTCTGCATGCAGAAACGAATATAGCTGCAGGCCTAGCGTGTAGGCCAGACCTGTTTTTTATCTTCACCCTGAATCTAGCCACCATGTCTCAGCGCACCGCCTGATTATAATACTATCCATTAAGATATCTTACAGAGTGCCTTGCTCTATGCATTATTTAGTAGCTACTCCTAGGTAATTATAGTTTATTTATATATTGTTTAATAATATAGTTATTTCCTCAACCGCCATATATATGTGGGAGATTACTTGGAGAAAATATATAGAGGGATTGTTGCTTCACCAGGGATCTATATTGGAAGGATAGCGAGTTTCAGGAAGATAGACTATATGTCTTTGGTACCAGACAGCTGTAGGGTTCAGGATATCGCGAAGGAGATTGATAGGCTGAATGAAGTGTCCTCAAAGGTTTTTGAGGATATATCTAGGCTTATAGATTCTGCCCCTGAGTCCGATAGATTGCTGATCGAGTCAGAGAAGCTAATGCTTGAATCGATGATCAGTGAAGCCAGACACCTTATAGAGAGCCATGGGGTCTGTGCTGAGCAGGCGGTAAAGAGGATATACGAAAAGTATAGAGATGAGTTTAGTCGTAGTGGTAGCGACCTTATTGAGGCTAGGATAATAGATCTTAAAGATCTTGCATCAAGAATTATAGAGAAGCTAATGAAACACACAACTGGAGAAGAGGAGATCTATAGAGACTCGATAGTTTTTGCTGACGAAATAGCACCACACGACTTTCTAGATATGGTTAGACGTGGAGTTAAGGGTCTAGTAACGAGAAGGGGTGGAGTTACTTCGCATGTTGCCATACTGGCTAGATCATATAGTGTCCCGTATATAATACTGACAGATGAGCCAGCAGCTGATCTTGATAGGAGCGGCGAGGCTATTATCGATGCTGTTAACGGTGTAGTTATAACTGATCCAGATAGGAAGACGCTCGATAAATACAGAAAGATCGCTATGGAGACGGCTAGGTTGCTAGAGATGTTTAAGGAGTCCTCTAAGGCCGAGGCATACACTATAGATAATGTCAGGGTTGTGGTTCAATGCAATATGGGTTCCCTAGATGAGGTTAGGGTTATGCATGAATACGGATGCGACGGTGTAGGGCTATTCAGGATGGAATTCATGTATGTTGATAGGGAGAAGCCGCCAAGCGAGGATGAGATATATGGCTTGCTCACAAAAATAGCTGAGCTGTCCCAGGGTAAGGAGGTGGTTATTAGGGCGCCAGACATAGGTGCTGATAAGCCCGTTAAATTCATTGGGCCTATAAACGATCCTAATCCCCAGCTGGGTGTTCGTGGGATACGGCTGCTATATAGATATAGGGAAGAGCTTTTGGAACCCTTCCTAAAGGCATTTATTCGGGCAAGCGGGAGGGGCAACCTTAGGCTTATGATTCCTATGGTGTCTACGCTGGATGAGGTGCTGGATTTCCTTGATCTGTATCGCAGCATGCTTGCAGCCTATAATGGATCGAGAGATGAGTCGAGAATACCCGAGATAGGTATAATGGTTGAAACACCCTCGTCAGCCGTGATGATAGATGCTCTGCTAGATAATGCACCTATAGGTTTTGTGAGTATTGGAACAAATGATCTAACCCAATACATGCTAGCTGCAGATAGAACAAATCCGGAGCTTCAGTACCTCTACAATGATCTCGATCCATCGGTACTGAGAATGGTAAGAAACATATCCAGGGCCTCCCGAAGCAGAGGTGTAGAGGTAAAGATATGCGGAGAAATGGCGGGGAGGTCGAGAGCGATCCCAATACTCCTATCTCTTGGAATAACGGAGTTGAGTGTGTCTCCAGCGTATGTGGGTAAAGTGAAATATATAGTTAGAAGACTGAGGATAGGGGAGATAAGAGACAGGATAGAGTCTCTAGTAACCAATGCGTCAAGCTATAGAGATATTGAGAAGGCTATAGATGAGGTGATAGGATCTAAAGAGCTCCTTTTGCTGGATTAGATTAGCGTTACTGAATGTATCTAGCTATTATCGACTTAACCTCCTCTACGCTTCTAGCGTTTTTAACATCATCGATAAATCCTTCTTTAGCTAGCAGATCGGCTAGTTGCTTGAGAGCTTCTAAATGGGATTTCTTATCTACAGCGGAGAAGCCTATAACGATATACACCGGATCATTAGGCGAGCCAAACCTAACAGGCTCGCTAAGCACCACCATACTGAACCCTATACCTACAGCACCATCCTCAGGCCTGGCATGGGGTATAGCGACGCCAGGAGCAATAACGGAATACGGCCCCAGCTCCCTAGTTGTTTTCACCATCGCATCTATATAGCTTCTTCTAACCTTACCGCCTTTAACCAGGAGCTCGCCAGCTAGCTTAACCGCATCTACCCAGCTGGAGGCTTTCGCGTTCACCAAGATCATATCGTCTAAAGCTTCAACAAATGATATGCCCGATCCCTCTCTAGCCTCCCTCCCTTCGTGCATGGCATGTTATTTTTATCTGTATGCAGAATATATTGTTTTATACCAACGTGTCTAGTATCAATGCATAACTAAATTTACACATTTATTAATATTTGAATTATATTTGAACCTTATTTTATTAATTTTTTGAACATTTTTAAAATAAAATTAATATATGAATAAAATAAATTTACAGTGATACGGTGTGTAGCATGAGCATTCTTGACGTTCTAGCCTGGATAGCAACAAACATAATTGGTCAGCCCATAATCCTTCTAGGTCTAGTTGGGTTTATCGGACTAACTGTACAGAAAAAACCGTTCAGCGAAACGATTATGGGGACCTTCAAAATAATGATCGGAGTAGGCATGATGATCGCCGGAGCAACACTGTTTGTCCAAGAACTCCTCAACTTCCAGAACCTTCTAGGCGGGGTTGCTGGATTATCACCCAAGTACCCTGAGAACTATATAGGGTTGAATGATCTTATAGCCAAGTTCGGAAGCTACGCAGCAATAATAATGACCATTGGATTCATAATACACCTCATCATAGCTAGACTAACACCACTCAAATTCGTATATCTAACCGGCCACCTGATGTGGTGGGTATCTCTAACTGTTGTGGCCACGCTCCTCACGATCAACCCAGATATCCCCGTATGGCAGCTGATAGCCATAGGATCTATAGTTATGGCTCTCTACTGGAGCCTACAGCCGGCATATATACACAGCTCCATGAGGGTGGTTATGGGATCGGATGAGATAGCCTATGGTCACACTAGCTCGCTAGCTGCATTCCTAGCGTTTAAGCTAGGTAAATACGTGGGGAAGCCGGAGGAGAGCACAGAGGAGATCCAGCTGCCTAAAGGCTTAGAGTTCTTTAAGGATTATGCGGTGAGTACAGCCATAATTCTAGGGCTAATAATGATTATAGCCTCAGGCTGGGGGTACCTGATCAATCCAGCAAAGGTTCAGGAGCTAGCTGGAGACTTGAACCCGATAGTGTGGGCCTTTATTAGGGGCGTCAACTTCGCTATATCGATAGTCGTGCTCTTAACCGGAGTAAGAATGTTTATAGCCGAGATAGTTCCAGCATTCAGAGGATTCGCCCAGAAGATAATTCCTGGTGCAAGACCAGCGCTAGACGTCCCAGTAGTGTTTCCCAGGGCACCTACAGCAGTAATTATAGGATTCGTAAGCGGACTACTGGTTTTCCTGGCGTTCATGTCGATATTTCTGGCCATCGGCTTCGCAATCATAGTGCCACCAATGATTATGCTTTTCTTCCCGGGAGGTGGTGCAGCTGTGTTTGGCAATACAACGGGTGGATGGAAAGGTGCTGTTTTGGGTGGAGTAATAAATGGCACTATACTGGCTATAGGCCAAGCATTAACGCTACCTGCATTAACCCACGGCCCTGAGCTAGCTACCCTCGCAGATCCGGACTGGTACGTGATCATATGGTTCCTCAAGGGTGTTTTAGGTCCTATACTTGGCTCATAGATCTATGGATCTAAAACTATATTTTTTCAATACTATCCATAATTTGAAGCGGGGTCCCTTCTATGGCTAAATACGTATATAAGCTCTCTAGACCCCTAAAAGTTCTAACCGTATGTGGCGTAGGCCAGGGAAGCTCATTGATCATGAAGATGTTTGTTGAGGACGTGCTGAAAGAGCTGGGTATACCAGCAAAGGTCGAGTCAACCGAGATCCTGACGGCTAAAGCAGCTGGAGCCGATGTGATAGTAGCTTCCAAAGTGCATGAAGACGAGCTTAAAGGATCAGCGGATATAGTGATCGGGTTAAACAACCTAGTAGACAAAAACGAGATGAGGGAGAAGATATCCAAGGCACTGCTGGATAAAGATATTATCGCTCAGGCATAGACTCGCAGTGTTTACATCGAGCTTGTATTTTAAAGCCCAATACAATATTTTTAGATGGTTTAGAACATATGGGAGGGATTTTTGGAGCTGTATGTAGCGGTATAATTAAGCAGTCAGCCATAAAGAATGGTTTAAAGAGGCTTATATATAGGGGCTATGACGGTGCTGGCGTTGCATACATCGATGATCTAGGGAGGATACAGGTTAGAAAAGCGCCAGGCCATATAGATAAGGTGTCCAAGAAAATAGATCTAGACAACATACCATCAAGCATAGCCTTAGGACATATAAGGTATGCAAACAGAGGGTGGCCAGAATATAGAAATACACACCCAATACAAGACTGCAGCGGTAGAATAGCTGTAGTTCATGACGGAATCATAGAGAACTATGAAGAGATCAGAAGTAGACTCGAGGCTAAGGGCCACATATTTAAATCAACAACAGACACCGAAGTTATAGCTCACCTAATAGAGGAGTATCTAGCCAGCGGCAACCCGCCTAAGGAGGCTATAGCTAGAGCAACCAGAGAGATGAGGGGCCTCTACTCCTACGCGGTAGTTATATCTCCTGAAAAATGTATCTACGCAGTGAACATGGGGCAGCCCATCGTTCTGGGTGTAGGTAGCGATCCTAAATGCATGTATATCTCAAGCGATATCCCAAGCCTATATGGCTACGCTGAATATGCGGCCATAGCCAGAGAGAGATCCCTATCTATCGTTTGCGATACAGGCTTCAAAATATACGATATAGACACTCTCGAGGAGATTAGAGAGATTGAGACCAAGAGAGTAAAGTATATGAGTGAAGCTGTAGATAAGGCCGGGTATCCCCACTATATGCTTAAAGAGATCTACGAGATCCCGGAGGCCATGGTGAGGACAACTGTATCTCTAATGGATAAATACCTGAAGCTGGCATCTATGATCGTCTATGGAGGAAAAGACATATACATCATAGGCAATGGAACAAGCTACCACGCCGGGCTGGTGGCCGCCTACTACTTTTCGGATCTAGCGGAAACAAGCGTTAACGTAATAAGCGCGGCAGAGTTCCCATACTACGCTTTAGACAACATCTCCACGGGATCAGTTATCATAGCTATTAGCCAAAGCGGCGAAACAAGCGACGTGATAAACAGCGTTAAGCTCGCAAAGCAGAGGGGAGCAGTGATTGTTGGGGTAACCAATGTTCTGGGCTCTAGACTGACTCTAGAGTCTAATATATATCTACCAATAGGTGCGGGGCCTGAGATGGCTGTTCCAGCAACAAAGACCTTTGTCTCAACGATCGTTGCGCTAGCTATATTAGCCTCATACACAGGCCTCTACACAGGCAGCTACGACTCTAATGAAGTAAATAATCTAGTTAGAAGCATCAAGGAACTATCCAAGGACATCTCGAAAAGCATGGATATCATGGATTCCAAAATATCAAAGATAGCTGACAAGCTAAAGGGCTGGGAGAGCATGTATGTAGCCAGTAGCGGTGTGAACTATCCTATAGCCCTTGAGGGTGCTCTCAAATTTAAGGAGGCGTCAATGATCCATAGCGAGGGCATGCAGCTTGGCGAGCTCAGGCACGGACCTATAGTTCTAGTTAGGAAGGGTTACCCCGTTATATTCATCAAACCTGTTGAGGAGCAGGCTATAAAGCTGTATGAGCGTGTAGCCAGGGAGGTTTTGAGTAGGGGTTCCGAAATAATAACGATATCCCAGGATCCTGAGGGTTACGGAGAGATCATCAAGGTCAATAAGACAAGCCGTATTCTCTCTCCGATAGTATCCGTAATACCACTACAGCTACTGGCCTATAGGCTCGGTAGCGTTAAGTCACTCCCGATAGACACGCCCCCAGGTCTAGCCAAAGCCATAACCACATAGTGAGAGGAGCATAGCCTTCATCACGGTGGATTACATGCCTAACCCAATGATCCTAGCCAATGCTGTGATCGTTACCCATAAAGAAGTGTTCAGCAACGCCTATATAGTGATCGATGAAAAAGGCATGATAAAGGAGATCGGTAAAGGAGAACCAGGACGCTACCAAGGCGAAAAAATAGATCTGGAGGGAAGATATGTTTTTCCTGGATATATTGATACGCACATCCACGGATTTAAAGGTATAGAGGCGTCCCTAGCCAAGGCGTCGGATCTATATAGAATGTCTAGAGAGATAGCGAGGCATGGAGTAACATCAATAGTCCCAACACTAGTATCAAGCCCCCACGACAAAACCATAGAGTTCTGTGAAACCATATCCCAGGCTATAGATGATCAGCGACACGGGGTTCATGGAGCAAGAATACTTGGTGCACATCTAGAGGGGCCGTATATAAGTAAGGAGAAGAAGGGGGCCCACAACCCGGAATATATTAGGGAACCAGATATAGATGAGCTCAACGAATACATAGAGAGATCCGGAGGAAAAATCATACAGATAACCATAGCTCCCGAGCTAGATAATGCGTTAAAGCTCATAAGTCACGCGACGGCAAGAAATATAGTGGCTAGCATAGGCCACACAAACGCCACATATGAGCAGACATTAAAGGCTATAGATGCTGGCGCGTCTAAAGCTACGCATATACTTAACGCAATGCCAAGCATACACCACAGATCTCCTGGAGCAGTTGTAGCTCTACTTCAGTCTAGAAATGTTTTTATAGAGATTATAGTTGATTTCATACATATCCATCCAGCTGTAGTTAAGATAATAGTGGATTATGTCTCCCCCTCAAGGACCGTATTGATCTCAGACTCGATAGCTGCAACAGGCCTCAAGGATGGAAGATATAGGTTAGGCGATCTCGATGTAGAAGTGGTTAACGGTATCCCTAGAATAGCTGGTACAGACACCATTGCTGGGAGTACATTAACTCTGGATCAGGCCGTGAGAAATATGCATAGGTTAGGATACGGCTTAACGGATCTAGCAACTATATCCAGCTATATACCCGCATTAAGCATAAACGCTGCAGAATCATACGGCATCGGGGTCCTTGAGAAGGGATATAAGGCGGATCTAGCTATTCTTAACGAGAAGCTAGAGGTTGATATGACCATCGTTGATGGAGAAATAGTCTACCGACGTATCTAGCATGCATCATATATATGACTCAGCTTAAGGCGGAGCTATAACCCCTAAAACAACATTTCTACGCGCACCAGTTGCTCCAGGAACATTGTTTGGCAACAGGCTAAGGGACTCATGCCCTAGGATAGCCATTCCCAGAGCTTCCTTAAACTTCGAGTCTATCCCCAGATCTTCATGGAGAACCAGCCTTATACCTCTAGATCTAAGCTCCTCCCCAAGCCAATGCATTAAGGTCCTGTTTCTAGCTCCTCCACCACCAATAACTGCTTCATCAATACTTAACTTAGGTAATATAAAAAGCTCATAGTTCACAATGATGCTCTTAACAACAAACATCGTTAATGTAGCAACTATATCCTCGGGAGCCAAACTCTTTCTGAGGGCTTTCTCAACAACTCTTCTGGTGAATCCACTACCAAACATCTCTCTCCCGGTGGTTTTTGGTGGATGTCTAGATATGTATGGATGCTCCATAAGCTCCCTAAGCAGTTCGGTGTCTACGGATCCTCTAGACGCGATCTCGCCGTTCGGATCGTAGTCCATCGAGCCATTAGTAAGGATCTTTACAGCCTCATTTATAACCATGTTTCCTGGACCAGTATCGAACGCATAGATATCCTCTAGCCTGGGGGATTTAGGTACAACGGTAACGTTGGCTATACCACCTATATTCTGTATAACCCTGTTTTTGGTGTCATCAGACAATATGGCGTAGTCTACATACGCTATTATAGGTGCTCCATGCCCGCCTGCGGCCACATCCCTTATCCTGAAGTCGCCTACTGTAGCTACACCTGTCTTCTCAGCTATAATTTGCGGGGACCCCAGCTGTAGAGTGCATCTGTATCTATGGCCATGTAGCTCTACATATTCCGGTATGTGATATATGGTCTGGCCATGTGAAGCTATTGCATCAATATCCCTAAGGCTGATACCAATACTTTCTATAGCCTCCATAAACGCTCTGGAGAACACGTCGCCAACAAGGAAGTTTCCTATGCATACACTATCTATACAGCAGTTTCTTTCGGTTAGATCTATGATCCATCTCCGCACATGCTTCGGAAAGCTATATATGTGTGTCCCCAGAACCCTATATCTAAGACCCCGGCCATGGCCCGCCAGCTCCACCACAGCAACATCAACTCCATCTACACTTGTGCCAGACATCATGCCGGCTATTATTCTCGTATCTTTCTCCATGATCTCTATAAGCCTATTGTCCACCCTCCCGATTTAAATCACCTACTTTAGATACAATATGGTTGTGTACAATAGATCTTACCCTATGTATGTGGACTCCCTCTCTATCGACATGAACCCTGTTGGTGTAGAGCACTATGGCTATATCTAGATCTAGATCGATCCATATAGAGGTCCCAGTAAATCCAGTATGCCCAAAAGCCCTTTTAGGGGTAAGAAGATCACCCCCACTCACCACGTTCAAGGGATCATAGACCTGCCATCCAATACCATAGCATAGGCCACCATACCTACCACAGCCCCATATCCTAAACATAGCTCTGGCCGATGGAGGAGACAGGATCTCGCTCCAGCTACCCCTATAGGCGTTAATCAACGATCTAACTATCAAGGCCGATTCACTAGCTGTAGAAAACAACCCTGCATGACCAGATACCCCCTCCATAGCCCTGGCATTTTGATCATGGGGCAAACCCCTTAAAGATTCTCCGGTAGCTTCGTCGTATTCGGTAGCTACAATCTCGTTCCTGCTGAACCCCCTGCCGAGAGGGTTATACACAGTTCTCTTAAGCTTTAGAGGTCCCCCAACAATCTTATCGAATAAAGCGTCTAGCCTCTCTCCGGTTACCCTCTCGATTAGGGCGGTAAGAACTATATACCCCATATCGCTATATACCACATCGCTACCCGGGTCATACGATGGATATGCCCTAACGGCCTCGTTCAGGATCTGGGATCTATCTTTAACGCGATATAGAGGAATCCATGGAGGTAACCCACTGGTGTGTGATAGAAGCATCCATACCCTAACCTTCTCCTTTACCTCGCTTCCACCAGCTACAGTATACCTGAATTCTGGAAGCAGATCTGCAACCTTATCCTTCAAATGTATAAGTCCATCCTCCACAAGCTTCATAGCTATAACCGCTGTAGACAGGCACTTAGTTAAGGAGGCTACATCAAAAATACTGTTGGGCCTTAATGGATCCTTATATGGCTTAAGCTGTGAGTAGCCCACATAGATACTATGTATGTTTCCCTCAGGATCAACTACAGCGAGATCAGCACCTGAATACACCTTCCCAATATAGCTCTCCAGGACAGCTCTAACTCTTTCGAGCAGACCCAACACAACCACGCATATTTAGCTAATAATATTAATGATTTTAGAAGGAATTATATGATTGTTCAAGCATATTTTTTAATTTTAAATAGCTAATACATGAAATGTGTGTCTAGGTGGTATCTATTGGGCTCAATCAAAAATTACGCAGGCATGATCTTCGAGATCATGAATAGAATCATTGAAGAGGAGAGCGATTCGATCGAGAAGGCATCCGACGAGATAGCTAGAGCCATAGAGAATAAGGGCTTCATATATATATTCGGTAGCGGGCACTCATCGCTAATAGCTCTAGAGGCATTCTATAGGGCTGGCTCCCTAGCCAATATATATCCATTGATAGATCTTTCCCTCGCAGGGCTGAGCGGTGCGTTTAGAAGTAGCTTCCTCGAAAAGGTATCGGGGTATGCGTCAAGCATATTGAACTCGATCAATGTGAAGCCCGGATCAGTTATAATAATACATAGCGTCTCAGGAAAGAACGCGGCGCCAGTGGAGATGGCTTACGAAGCTAAGAAGAGAGGTTTAAGGGTTATAGCTATAACCTCCTATGAGTTCTCTAAGGTGCTTAAACCCGACAATCCACTTGGGCTAAAGCTATATGATCTTGCTGATGTAGTGATAGACAATCACGTACCCTATGGAGACGCTGTATACCCGATCAACGGGACAAATATTAGAATGGGGCCTATATCAACGATCATTGGCGCCTTTATAATACACACACTCATGATCAGAGCAGTAGAGAAACTGGTGGAGAAGGGATACAGCCCCGACATCTGGCTAAGCGCAAATACAGAGGGGGGCCGAGAGAATAATGAGAGGCTTATAAAGAAGTATCTAGACGCTATAAAACCTCTATAGATGATGATGTTAGCTAGATTTTTGGTTCGTCTCCAACCATTCAGGAAAAGATCTTTTCGAATGCCCGAAAACAGTCATCATGGCTTTATCCGAGATGGGAGGCGAGTACAGACCCCCTAACTGAACCCTATACCCATCAACAATAGGTGGGGCGCTAAGCTTCTCACCTCTAGCTATGGCTCCAGCAATAGTTATGGAGGCCTCGATATAGGGGTTCATCTCCTTAAGGATCTTTCTACCCGCAAGCCTCTCTCTAAGTCTTTTCATTGAGCCAGCAATGCTGCGGTGGTTAAGGCTGTCTATAACCAGATCGCTGTCGGGCATCATGGGAGATGCCGCATTTAGATCTATAAAGACCACCATTTCTTCAGCAACCTCAATGGTGCCTAGTATATTGAACAGCTCCTCCAGATCTCTAGACGCTCCACCCCTAAGTATGTGTGTGGCTAAATAAATAGGTATCTTGGATAGTTCAGCCTCATTCATAGGGTTAAAGACATACCCGGATACATTCTCCATCATGCTCCGATCCCTTCCAACATAGCCTCTTAGATGAAGCCTTAGGTATCCCCTAACCCTAAAGAAGTCATTTACGGGGTAGTTATCCCATATAAAAGGCTTTCTCCCAGTGATCTCTATGAACCTATATATATCCCTTAAATCAAAGCTTGGAGAAACCACATGGGTGCCGGTCCACATAATATCTATTCTTCTATCTAGAAGACTAGCGATTTCGGCAAGGTAATCCTGCTTAAACCCCCAGTAGTGGGTGGGGCATAGGATTAGTCTTTCGATACCTAACTCCTCCAGGACATGGTTTGCGACATGCGCCTGCGCCTCGGCTAGTGTATTGAATCCCCCTCTAACCTTTGGCTCTATATCATCAAACAATAGAGCTAACCTATCTAAACCTATATTCACGAAAACAGACAGCTTATCCACCAGCGCATCGAGATCCTTGCTTGAGCCGTAATCGATATCTAGCCCGGGTGATATCCCATATATGAAATTCACCCCCAAACTCACCGATCTATCCACTAGATCCCTAAACATCTTCAGTGTATTGTCTGGGTATTTCTCTCTCCACATCCTTCTATGGTACTGATCGTCTTTTGGCGCGTATATATATGTATCCAGCCCGATCCTTGCCATGAACTCAAGAAACGATACACGATCACTAAAGCTCCAGGGCTCGCCATAGAAACCCTCAACTATACCGAGCATCTCGGGGACCTCTATGTACCACGATATTTTTAATAGCGGTACTAAAATAATGTTTATTGGATGATATAAGTAGTCTGCACCGAGGTCGATATGAGGAAGCCCTCGATCATTGACAAGCAAATAGATCAATACATATATCAAAACATTGTTTCGTTAACCATCAATAATGAGGGGAACACATCCTGATGGGTAGCTTATACAGGAAGCATTACTCCGACATTATAGATACTATTGAAAGCTACGATGAGATCGCATCAAGCTATAGAGGGTTGAGGAGGAGACCATGGAAGTTAGCTTCCTTGGCTAGAGGAAAGATTATTCTTGATCTGGGTTCCGGCCACTGTATAAATGGCGTCTATACAGCTAGAACAAGAAACTCCTATATATTGTGTCTAGACGCCTCATTCAGAATGGCTTTATACGCCTCCAGAGAGATATCCAGGGCTAATGTTATAGGCGACTGCATAGTTGGGGACCTCACAAAGTTGCCGTTGAGAGATGATAGTGTTGACTCAATTATGGCTATAGCATCTCTACATCACTTACCTAAACCCATGTTGCTTTATGCGCTTTCGGAGGGTTCTCGCGTGTTAAGGTTGGGTGGGTTAATGATCTCTGCTATATGGTCATGGAGACAGGCTAGGTTTCTTATACAGACATTTCTGAATATCTTGGCCTCAATATTTGGTGTGTTGTCTATTCGATGGAGATATATAGCTTATTGGAGAACGAGGCGTGGGAGGTATCCAAGGATATACTATCTATACCCCCTGAAGGTACTGCAGCCTATGTTTTCGAGGTCAGGGTTCAGGATACTGGGTTCGGGATATACGGGATATTTGAGAAATGAGAGCACCAATATCTATGTTGTAGCCGCTAAGCATTCGAGAGGCTCTTAGCCAGGTAGGGTGTACCAGGTATTCTTCTATATCCATGCCTTCTATAGTACTCCCTCACCCCCACTCCAGACAAAACATATATTTCCCGGGATGAGAACTCGTGTCTCGCGATCTCTTCAGCTGTCTTAAGCAGTTTAGAGCCCCACCCCTGATGTTGCCATCCACTCCTATGGTGTTGCCCTACAGGGATCTGGGGGCCATATATATGTAGCTCCCTGATCAGGGCTGTCCTATCATCTATCTCGGGTCTATGACCCATGCCCGATGGTATTCTGAGTCTGAGCAACCCTATAAGTATGGAGTTTTCACGCTCTTCGGCAGCTATAAACACCTCTATCCCTCCGCTAGCTTCGTAGTATTCTTTTGTTATCTCGATCTTGCCAGGATCGATATCTCTATCGGGAACCCTCCTACCAACCTCTCTAAATCTTATTTCCCTTATCTCTATCCCCTTCTCCAAAGCCCTCTTCTCCGCCAGCTGCCTGAGATTCGTTCTGCGTGGTCCTGCAGCGATCAGATCAGCTGGTATATCTCTCTGCATATTCATAATTCTAACCCATTTGGGTATGTACCTATAGAATTCCGATACTAGTTCGATGGCCTCCTCATCGCTTAGAGCTTTATATCTACCGCTCCTCCACAGCCCATAGAGTCCTGTGCCGGGAACCACGAGTGTCGGGTAGATCTTAAGCATGTCAGGCCTATAGTCGGGGTTATCGAATAGTTCTTTCATCATTTCCAGATCTCGATCTAGATCGGATCCCGGAAGCCCAGGCATGATATGGTAGACAACCTTATAGCCAGCATCCTTAAGGAGCCTGGTAGCCTCTATAGTATCCCTAACGCTATGCCCCCGGTTAGCTATAGCTAGCACATCGTCATATATGCTTTGCACACCTAGCTCAACTTTAGTGGCACCAAACCTAAGCAGGTTATCTATATGCTTCTCCTTACACCAGTCAGGCTTTGTCTCGATGGTTAGACCTACAATCCTTATATTTGAGGTCTCGTTTAACACCTGCACCTCCTCAAGGCTTGGCGAGCTATCACCTCTCGGCTTTGGATACCTGTTTGCCGCGTCATATATATTGGTTACGAACCACTCCTGATACTCTATCGGCATAGCCGTAAATGTTCCCCCCATAACTATAACTTCAACCTTATTGGGTATGTGTCCTATAGTCTCATACTGCCATAGACGTAGCCTCACCTGCTCATACGGATCGAAATTAGTGTGTATAGCACGCATCAACGCTGGCTCCTTCCCAATATAGCTTTGCGGGGTCCCGTATTCAGGGCCTCCAGGGCAGTATATGCATCTCCCATGGGGACAATTGTACGGTTTGGTCATCACAGCAACTATAGTTACCCCTGAAAGCATTCTGGTTGGTCTCTTAGGGAAAGCCCTTAGCTGTGTGTTGGCTATAGTATATCACCTCCCCACGCTATCTTCCTTACGATTCTCTAGCCTGTCTGTGGACTCTCCATCTAGGGCTCCATATGGAATTCTTTCTCTGAATCTTTTTAAAAACACCCTTTCCAGGGCTTGGGCTCTTCTGCTGCGTAGCCTGATATGATCAGGATACATTATGGGTATCCCAGCAATAATAGGGAACCACCTGCCGCACCTACCACATTGTAGTATGCCGTATTTTATATCTCTCGACAGACACGCTATACATAGATCGATACTTTCATTCAGGCTATCTACAAGTGATCTTTTGTATCCGCAGTAAAGGCTACATATAAGGCCTCTGCCTCCGTATTGATCTATTAGCTTGCGAACGACCCCTCTATCTACCTTAATCTCTACCTCGACGAATGTGTACAGCTTTAAAGGATGCTCCCTGCATTCCGGGCACGCGAGTACATCCAGCAATCGGTATTTCAGCCTATATACACCTAGTTCTACTAGATTGTGGATTCTATAAAATTATAATTAATGTGTAGGGCTATTTGGCTCTATAGATCTTTTCTATGGTACAGTCTATATAGTAGTCGAAAAATCTTAGATAGCCTCTGCGGTAATAAGCTATTAGTCCAATCAACAGATCGAGTGGGAGCATAAAGATCTTTCCAGCATTCCTGATCCCCGATTCAGTAAGACTAAGCTTCCTGCCATTTGACTTAACACCCTTTATGTGTGCTGGAGTCGGTGGCGATAGATAGTGGGAGATGATTGAAGATCCTGTTGTGGCGGCTCTATAATATTTAGGGGAAAACAATATATTTTTTTCCTCTATTATTTCTTGGTGCTCTATATTGGCTAAGGATCTAGGTGAACGTGTCTACTCGATATTTGCCAACCACAGAAGCATTAGGAAATTTAAGCAGGTCGAGATCCCGGATAGAGACCTGGAGATGATAATGGAGGCTGGTAGACGGGCACCCACGGATGCGAGTCTGCATCTGTGGACTGCTGTGAGGATTAAGGATCGAGGGCTCAGAAGAAAGATCTCAGATCTGATAGGCCAGGAACATGTATATACAGCGAGCGAATTCTTCATATTTCTCGCAGATCTATATAGGCTGAAGAGCCTCCTCGAACATAGAGGCAGATCTATGGGAGATGTCGACTACGCTCTCTTCATCTTTGCCGCTATCGACGCGGCCCTAGCCGCAGAGAATATGGCTATAATGGCTGAGTCTCTGGGCTATGGAATATGCTTTATAGGAGGTGTTCAGGCTGCTGCGGAGGAAATCATAGATCTTTTGGAGCTGCCGGAAAAAACATACCCCCTATTCGGTTTGGTGATAGGGGTCCCCGACGAGATGCCCGAGCTCAGACCAAGGCTTCCAAGAAGCATTATGTTTCACGAAAACAAGTATAGGAGGTACAGTAGCGAGGATCTAGATCTATCATTTAGAGCTATGGCTAGCTACCCGGGTGTGGATGACTGGATCAGGATCCTAGATAGATACGCAGGAATAGACGGCGTTTTCGTTAAGAGAAATAAAACTATACCTGAGCTACTTAAGAAACAGGGATTCAGACTCAGCTAGATAAATCCTAGAATCACACACATAATAAAGCAAAAATTTATCGGGGAATCCATTGGGGGACCTCCACTCACAACATAGAGATGCTGTTTATTGAATGCTTCAAGCTCTCTACTCTCTGAATATTATTTTGGTTTATATTAACAGCTATCGGCCCCAAAGCTCCTTTCTTCGGGCTTCAAGCTGCTCGACGGGCTTGTTCATGTATTCGGCAGCAACGGCAAGCCTAACCTTCAGCTCTCTAGATCTTCTATAGTGCTCTTTAAGATGCTCGGTGTACTTTAGGTCTCTAAGCAAGTGGTGGTCGACAACAAGGTTCTTAGGCCTTACATGCTCGATGACGCCTAAGATATTGTTTAGACCCTCGGTAACAGCTTCAACAGAGGTCTTGTACCCCGCAAAATATGTTGGTGGTCCCACCAGGATTACTGTGTGGGGCTTGGGCCTGCTCCACGACTTCAGTATATCCAATGCTTCACGATCTATAGGCCCCTGTATGTCGCTTGTGAATATTACTGATTGATCCTCGCACAGTATCCTGACCATAATAACCTTACCTAGCGGTGTTCCAGGCTCACCATGCCATACAGGTTTGGAGAACTCCAGGGTTAAGGAGCCATACCTAAATGATCTAGAATCGGCAATCTCCACACGCGCATGATCTATTAAGCTACTCCTCTTAAGAAATCTATAGCTCCTGAACTTCTGGCTTCTATTAATATCCCTCTCAAAATCCTTAACCAGTAAGGTTTTCCCTCTATACAGGTCGGGTTCTCTACTTAGATAGTGGTCATAGTGGTAGTGGGTTAGAACAACTATATCGCTGTCTCTAATCCATCTTCTAGCCAGATCAAGCGACTCCTCAAGACGCTTAAGCTCCAGCTCGTGGGGAGGAAGCCCGTATCTACGTGGAGCTATACTGGCTCCAAGATCAAGCCCTATAGTCATTCCACAGGCCTCAACCACGGTAGCCACACTTCTAACCCCCATACTGTCTGCAGCTAGAATACTGATCTTCAACATACCACCTTGAGGCAGCGGGAGCTAAAGATCGAGCCGACAGAATGGGGTATGGTATGGGCAGCAACCATCAAGACTTGACAAGGAACTCGACCACGTCGTATTCCACACCCTCGCTGGAGGTCCCCTCAATCCTTCTCCTGCGTGCATTTTCATGGGCCTTCTTAAACTCCTCACTATCTACCCACTTCTCGAAGGATTCCCTATCCCTCCAAAATGTTATTACGAGGACCTCCAATCTCTCCCTATTAGCTAGCACAGTCAGCCCTATAAAGCCCTCTCTCTTCTCAACAAGCCTAACCCTATCCTTAAATGCAGAAACAACCTTATCTAGGGCCTCAGGTGTGCTGGCTTTAATATAGTTTATGATCGAGAATCCAGAATTCAAGACCACGATACCTCCTTTAGTTTTAGTCTTTAATTATAGTTTAATAGCTTGGGTTATATTAAAATAACCGATGATTTAATTGGTCTTTGCTGAACTGTGATGACTGCACGTCAGGATGATAAATAAATCCCAGAATCATTTTTCAGGCTCTCTCCCAACCACCACCTGCAACTTTATGAATGTTGCTCCTTTTCCAAACAGTGCTTCAGGGTTTTTAACTATGATCTCTACATAGTCATATGGCTTCTTACCTACACCAATCAATCCAACTGGTGTATCTTCATCAGCCTCGATATAGATAACTCCAGACAGTGGGGTAGCTATTATGTTAGGTGGCTCTACACGTCCCTCAAATACATATACCTTAGCCGATATATTCCCATCGTAAGTATCCTTCGAGTCGAAAACAATCAGCCTTAAATTATGTAGCTTGGTCTTGAATGGAACAACTGTTTTGGCTCCAGGTACCAGGAACACGAAAGCCGATGACGGCTCTGTTGCCGGGCATGAGGGCACTATATACAGGTTAACCCAGTTGTATGTTTCCCACAGCCTCATTATGTGTGGATCGCTTATGTTGAAATCGCTATCCTTAGGATAAGCTAGAAGCTGGATAATGCGGGGTTTCCTCTGGGCCATTATGACGTCAGGCAGGTTGGCTATCTTCAATATCGCTACAGCCGGGTTGCCGTCCGAAACGATATCGATGTTAAAGTACTCATTGGTATAGTAGTTACCCATATTAATTCTGGCGGTTAAGGCTATATCGCTGAGGCTTAACACCCTATCGTTATAGAAGATCTGGAACGGCAGCTCCGCCTCCCTGGAGCATGGTACATATATGTATCTTGTTGGCAACACGAAAGATACACTCATATTTGTTCCTAGAAGGCCTGATTTGACTCCGGTTACCACCCATCCATCCACAATTGATCCTCCACCAAAGCTCTCTATGGAGAGCCTTTCAGCCAGAAGATCCGGAGCGAACAATTGTATACCTGAGGCTAAACCCTCGGATAAGTCGACACCTAGAGGTAGCAGTATCGATCCGGTTATGAATCCGGTAGCTAGACCAAACAGGAATCTAACGGGTAGAGTAATTATCTGCAGGAACTGAAACAGAAAGGATAGTAGCCCTCCTCTCCTCTGCTCGGGCGTAATGCCGGCCTCTAGATAGAATCTATAGACTGGTGATTCCTCAGCGTTTTTGTCGTATACAGCAACTATAACGGATCCTTCAAGCAGGCCTGATTTAACTATTCTCCCAGTCTCTATATATAGGGTGAAATTGAATGGCGGTATTCCAGATGCATTGATCGCTTTAACCCTCACTTCAGCGTATATATGCCCTGTAGTCTGCGTTTTCGCGTCGAGCTCTACAGTTCTATTGTATTCGCCTATAGGGACCACTTCCATAGCTATATAGTATGTTGAGTTAGGCTCTAAAGCAGGTATAAAGCTGGTTAGCGGCCTCACAATGTATGATGGGTTCTTCACCACCGATAGGGTTACTACTGTTGAATGCATCAAACCGTCTCGATCTATGCCGGAAATAACTATATTATAGCTGCACTCCGGGACCCCATCGCTAGGTAGCGATATCTTTATCTCTGCTTCGCCCGGCACGTTGATCTCTTGGCTGCTGAAGGATACATCGATCCCGGGATTGGGTATGTCGAGCCCCAGCATCGTTATGTAGCCTTTACTCAGGGAGCCCTCTCTCTTGGTTATGTTTTCGTAGCTTAGACCTGTTTTCCCGGCATAGCAGCCAGCCTGATCCTTACTGACCCATATACTATGAATAAAGAGCTTAATGCTTCCCGAATACCCATTAAACGAGTCGGCCCTCAGATTTAAGGTTACCTCCTTACCTTCGGGCAACACGATATAGGGCGTGTCGGTAGATAGCGTGAAGTATGGAATCTTCCCTATAGAGATCTTCTCGTATAGCGCCGTAGTCCATGTTCTAGTCTCTGTCGCAGTCGCTTGTTCACCAGCACCCCCACCCCTATCTTTGGGTGTGGTTACCTGTATCCTAGTTGTTTCCTGCGGCATTTCACGGACAGCTGTCTCTTTGGGCTGTGTTGCTGTCTCTATTCTTGGTGTCTCCTTTATTCTTTCCACTATTTGTGGTGTTGTAGCTACCTCTTGGGGTCCTCCGCCAAATATATTGCCTAATATAAATAATGATCCCAACGCTATAATAAGTATAAGTATAGCCCCCCAGATCTTGGATAATCCAGCAGATCTTCTAGACACCATAAAAATTCACCAACCTCTAAAAAATTAATATTATACCGTAATATCTACTTTTTACCTTTAGGCCTGAAATCTGGATTGGCAGGCTATATGGCCT
>WANO01000049.1 GCA_015521765.1 Desulfurococcales archaeon | reverse complement strand
GTATCTATCCTCGCCCATTGTGGGGACCCCAAGGATTTCTTATATTTGATTGTAGGTGGATTAGTATTTAAAGATTTATTAAACATAAGATATATTCGGTTAAATATTTTGGATTCTGCACAGATTAAGAAAATCAAATCCGAGATCAGGAACTATATCTGGAGCTTGATGGAGGAGTCGAATATAGCTCTATTCCCAAGACCCGTTTTCGGCAGGATACCCAATTTTGTTGGGGCTGACAAGGCTGCATCTATACTTGCATCGATGGATATATTTAGGGAGGCTAGGGTGATCAAGGTTAATCCCGACTCTCCCCAGCATCCGGTTAGGTATCTAGCTATAAAGATGGGGAAGACCATAGTTATGCCCACTCCGAAGCTTAGGAGGGGTTTCCTGATTCTCTATCCGGACAAGGTGTCTAAGGGTATTGAGAGGTGGGCCACGAGTATTAAGGGTGCCCTTGTTGTTGGTGAGAGGGTGAGGATCGAGAGGATCCCTCAGATAGATCTTGTTGTTGTAGGCTCCGTTGCCGTATCTAGAGACGGCGCCAGAGTTGGTAAGGGTGGAGGGTATGCGGATCTTGAGTACGCCATCCTAAGGGAATTCAATAAGGTTTCCGAGTCTGTGCGTGTGGTTACTACTGTGCATGATGTGCAGGTTATAGATAGGCAGATACCCATGGAGCCTCACGATCTACCTGTAGACTATATCGTTACCCCCTCCAAAGTCATCGAGACCGAAACCAGGTACAGTAAGCCCAGGGGTGTTATCTGGGATATAGTCTCCGATGAGATGGTTGAGCTGATACCCCTTCTAGCTGAACTTAGGGATATTCGCCAACGCGGATCTTGAGTAGAGATGTTGAGCTCGCCTATAAAAATATATTTTAAGCTTAAACCTATATTTCCTGTAGTAGCTGGGTGTTTACCTGTTGAGGCTTCTGCTTATCCACGCTAAAAGCTTCAGTTATGTAGCTAAGGATAAGGCTATAGAAGAGTATGAAGATACCGACAGGCTTAAGGGTAGCTACTCCAATGTCCTCGTTGTTTTCGTGTCTGTGGAGAGGGGGGACGATAAGGATCCCTCCATAGTTTCTAGGGCTGCCGATGAGATTATCGATGTTTTTGAGAAGGTTAATGCCTCTACTATACTTATCTATCCCTACGCCCATCTATCCCAGGAGTTGTCGGATCCTTCTACAGCCGTTAAGATACTTTCCCAGCTGGAGAAGGAGCTACAGGATAGGGGGCGTGAGGTTGATAGAGCCCCGTTTGGCTGGTATAAGGAGTTTAGCCTTACCTGCTATGGCCACCCGTTGAGTGAGCTTTCTAGAACAATCAAGCCTGGTGAACTTGGTAGGGCTAGAACAGTATCGAAAAGATTCTTTGTTATGGGGTTGGACGGCGAGCTATATGATCCGGGGAGCTTCGACTACAGCGGCTTTGAGGATGTTAGAGTTCTTGTTGAGAAGGAGGTTTTTAAGAAGGAGCATGAGGGGGCTAGGAGTAGGGCTTCAGAGTTTATGAGGAAGTTTGGTTTTGAGTGGGAGCCTTACTCTGATCATGGGCATATGAGGTATGAGCCCCACGCCACAGCTATTCTTGAGGCTGTCTCCCAGTATTCGTGGATGGTTGTTAGGGATCTTGATATACCTGTCTTCAGGATTAAGGGCACCAACATGTTCGATCTAAGGGTTAAGGCCGTTAAGGAGCATGCGGATCTCTTTGGCGATAGGCTATATGAGGTCAGTATGGAGGACTCGAAGCTTGTTCTGAGGTATGCGGCATGCCACCAGCAGTTCGCCATGCTGAAGGATTGGATCCTTAGCTACAGGGATCTACCGCTGGGCATGTTTGAGGTGGCCGACAGCTATAGGTATGAGCAGAGGGGCGAGCTTGTTCTGGGTTTCAGGATGCGGAAGTTCAATATGCCTGATCTACATGTGCTCTGCAGGGATCTCGATGAGGCGATGAGGGTTAGCCTCGCTATCAGGGAGAGGATCGAGGAGGAGGCGAGGAAGGTCGGCAGGGACTATGTGGCTATCATAAACGTTACTGAGGGGTTCCTCTCTAGGTATAGGGATTTTGTTGCCGAGATCGTTAGGAGGGACGGTAAGCCCGCACTGATCGTTGTTTATCCAGATGGGATCTACTACTGGGTCATAAACATCGAATACAACATCATCGATACAGTAGGTAGACCCAGAGAGATAGCTACATTCCAGATAGATGTTGGCAATGCTGAGAGATTCAACATAAAATATGTTGATGAGTCCGGAAAGGAGAGGCATCCAGTTATAATACACACAGCTATTCTTGGGAGTATAGAGAGGTACATCTATATGCTTTTCGATACGGCAGCCAGGCTGGAGGCTGAGGGGAAAACGCCTTATCTTCCGCTTTGGGTTTCGCCTATACAGGTTAGGATTATTCCTGTGAAGAGCGATCATCTAGACTACGCGTTGAAGGTGTATGAGCAGATATCTAGCTATGGTGTTAGGTGTGATATAGATGATCGGGATGAGTCCCTAGCCAAAAAGCTTAGGGATGCCGGAATTGAATGGGTGAGCTATATCTTGATAGTTGGCGATCGTGAGGTGAAGACAGGCACGGTAACCGTTAGGGAGAGGTCCTCCGGCAAGCAGATGGTTTATGAGGTGGGCGACTTTATTGGGAGGGTTCTTGATGAGTTGAAGGGTTATCCTAGGGTGGATCTTTCTATGCCTAGATTCCTGAGCAAGAGGCCATCGCTACCATACCTCAAGGCCCTTGAATAGGTGGGGTCTACCGCAATTAGGTATTCAGAGGAGGTTCATTAAATCATTTGCCTCATCGAGCGACAGTTCATCATCATATTCTTTAATTCTATAGACTGGTTTTATCTATTTATCTATCTATACCCCTCCAGCTTGCCTGTCTTCAGCAGCGATCGGCATCTCTCACAGAACGTGGCCGATTTCCTATCTACATCCAGTATATTGTTACTGAAGTTCATTACGCATTTCCTATCGCTACAGTGATGGAGGCCTAGAACATGGCCCACCTCGTGTAGAACCTCTTTTGATAGTCTATCTAGATATACCGCTCTATTACCGCTTTCTAGCCGTGGTGTATATACCGCACATACCCTGTTGATAGGATCCGCGTGTCCAAAAACGAAGTTGTAGTAGTATGCGTATGCGTCGTACTTTACTATGGCTACAACTATCGATCTATCGCTATATATCGATGCTATGTATTCAAGTATCTTTTCAGATATATACTGGTTTCTCGCTGGGTTAATCATTATTGCTGGTGGAAGCTTTCCGATGTTCTCGTGGGTAACTAGCGATTTATCTATATCTAGCTGGCTTTCTAGGGTGTCCCTGACTCTAGAGATCTCATCAATGCTGCATTTTGGGAAGCATATTATTCTTATTCTATTTCTCTCCACTGTGGCTTCCCGCAGCTAGCTTTTAGCCGGGATCATTCTGTAGATATCCTCTCCCCAGCTACCGAGCTCGCTGAGCATGTACCTGATCATTAT
>WANO01000048.1 GCA_015521765.1 Desulfurococcales archaeon | reverse complement strand
CCTATACATATTCAATCTATACAACTTCAACGATAAAAGCTATTTTATATTGAGGTCCTCAAGGAGGTCTAGAACAGTATATAGGCTTCTCAAGGGAGACAAAAAGGTTAAGAGAATAAGTGTAGTTAATCCGGATAAAGGGATATTCAGCATAGTTAAGGAGAGCTTTGGAGTTATGAAGGCTCTAGGGGACGTTGGAGGCTTTCTAGTTGCCCCCGTAATGGTTTTTAGAGGGTACAAGAACTTCCTGGTTCTCCTTCAAGCCAAGAAAGACGCGAAGAGGCTTGCCCATGAAATCGTTAATAACTCGCCTGATAATATATCTATGAGGTACTTCGAGATAGATAAATTCATATTAACCCACATGCTTTCTACAATGAATATATCTCCCTACAGCAGCGTTCCAGCACTAGACCCCAAGCAGTTTGAGGCGATAAAGACCGCTTGGGAAATGGGGTACTATAGGTGGCCTAAAAAGGCAAGCCTTAAGGATGTCGCCTCAAAGCTTAACCTCTCGATGGTGAGCACCTTGAAGAGGCTTAGGACAGCCGAGAACAAGATTATCGAGAGCTATATAAGGGTTTTCAGCGGCTACGATATAACGCCCAGCTTCTTCAGCTCCTCGAGATCGTTTTCCGAGTAGCCTAGTATCTCCATCAAAACCTCCCTGGTGTGTTCGCCGAGCTCCGGAGGGTCGCCCCTCCTACTTGTTGGTACCCCAGAAATGAATACAGGGATCTGGGAGGACAGCAGCTTCTCCCCCCGCCACATGATTTCCCTGATCAAGCCCCGCTCCCAGAAGTATCTATCGGCAACAACATCGCTGATCCTGTATATAGGTGAGACGGGGACCCCGTGCTTGGCCAGGAGGTCTACAACATCATCCCTGTTCATAGCTGAGACCCTCTCCTGAACAATTTTCTCAACCAGCTCCCTATACTTAACTCTACCATGGTTAGTTGAGAACCTCTCGTCCTGAGCTAAATGATCTAGAGATAGAGCCCTGCATAGCGCAATCCAGTGCCTGTCGCTTGTTACACCTATAAACACCCATCCATCCCTAGCTTTGAAAGCCCTGTAGGGGGACCACACCTTATGGCCGCTGCCTATTGGTTCGGGATCACTTTTAAACTTAGAGTAATACGTGATCCAGTAGGTCATTAAGGGCATAACCGAGTCAAGCAGTGGGGACTCGATGAATAGAGGTCCCCTCACAGCACCTATAGACCTTAGATAGAGCGATAGAACAATCTGGAAAACAGCCATGAATCCTGAGAGCATGTCGGCAATGGAGGTCCCCACCCTAATAGGCTCGCCGCCCGGGACCCCGGTAACGCTCATTATTCCAGACATGGCTTGGGCAACAACATCTAGCGCGGGGCGATCACGGTATAGGCCTGCGCCGAAGCCTTTGATCGAGACATAGATTATCTCTGGATTAACCCTTGAAACATCCTTAAACCCTATCCCCAGCCTATCCACAACTCCAGGCCCCATATTCTCGATAACTACATGTGATCTTTTAGCGAGCTCTAGAAAGATCTCTCTCCCACGATCCTTCTTAAGATCGATAACAACACTCTTCTTCCCCCGATTAAGGGCCACAAAAATAGAGTCACCCATATCGGGGAGGGACCTCGTTTGATCACCCTCACGTCTCTCAACCTTAATAACTTCCGCACCAAGATCTGCGAGAAGGGCACCAGCGAAGGGACCGGCCACAATGTAGCCAAGCTCAATAACCCTGATCCCGTTGAGGGGTCCCTTATCCAAGATAGATACCTCATATAGATTAGAGAAAAATGCATATAGCAATTGCCTTAAATTATTTAAATAGTAAAATAAGCATATACATAGATCAATACGGACAAAGCATAAATAAACCAAACTATGGTTCGCTAGAGAGAGAATAGAGATAGCTTCTAGAAGTACATAGAATACGCTCTTCGAGATCTATCTAAAACGATCCGGGCTAAAACACCATGGATACCACATCTACCTTAATTTAAACCATACAAATAGGGCTCCCAATCTGATACCGATCCTGCTTCCGATCATGGTTTCCTTTATCTTCACCAAGCTATAGTTATTACTCTCTATGAACCCCTCTCTTATCTCGCTTATAGATATTGGGTATGGGGGTCCCACGTCTAATTTGCCTGGCTTTCTGACCCATAGCAACAGATCTCCACCACTCCTAAGTACGCATTCCTTCAAATGCTTGGGGTATAGGGACCTCAAATTCTTATTTAGGGAGTGGTAGAGCCCTACATCTATAGCTACATCAAACTTGTTTTCTACACAGAATTCAAACAGATCGGTATTTATAAACCTCACCCTACCTGCAGGCTGGTAGCGGCTTACCTTCTCTAGAGACTTTGATATAGCTGTAGGCGAGATATCTATCCCCGTTACCTCGTACCCCTTGCTTCCTAGATATATAGCTATTCCTCCGCTTCCGCACCCTAGATCAATGATCCTGGCATCAGCATCCATGGCTTTTGTGTTGATTACTTCTATAAGTTCCTTTGGGGGAACACCAGTATCCCATGGTGCTATCGTTCTATACGCCAGGTCCCATAATACTTTACGCACCCTACCGAGATTGAGGCTTGGCAACGCCTCGCCGTTATAAAAGTTAATTTTATGGTTTAAAAATTATATATATTTAGCCAATTAAGCTACTCCTCAAAGAACTCTCCGAAGGTCTTGGTAAGCATTCTACTAGTTATAAGCCCCTTGAGCCTGCCCTCCTCATCAACTATAGGTAGGTTCCTGAAGCCCTTTTCAGACATAATGATTATAGCTTTAGATACAGGCTCATCATACTTGAGGGTGACAGGGTTTTTAGTCATGACTTTAGCCACTTCAACGTTGGTTGGTATCTTGTTGGCCACCATCTTCACGAGGTCCCTCTCGGTGAAGATTCCTATAACATGGTCGTCCACATCGACAATTATAACGCTACTACTACCATGCTCATACATTTTCCTCACTATATCCTCGACCTTCTCGTTTGGTGACGCCTTGGGTGGGTTTGGGTTCATTATTTCTGAGACTTTTCTTGATGCGTATGACATGCTCTATAAACACCTCGTAGTTATTATGTTTTAAATCTGTGGGGACTATTAAGCTTTTTGAATTATTATCTAGATAGTTAATGTCTTATACAACTATTGCTTTATACCTAAAAAATCTTTTAATAGACTTATATATCTGGTTAGGGGAACATCAACTATAGTGTGATCTCCGATACCAGTCACGACTGGAATTTTCAAATTGCTTTTACGGATCTTCTTATCGTGGACTAGATTATGTATTACTAGATCGGTATACCTACCTAAATCAAGATTTTTAACTAGCCCGTACCTATACAGTATATCTTCCAACCTCTCCTCAACATCTGTTGGACAGTAGGATTCATCTATTTTTCTAGAGACCACACACTCATACAGCATCCCCAAAGCCACAGCCTCACCATGCCTTAAATCGAGATCTTTTATGAGCTCGATAGCATGGCCTATAGTGTGGCCGTAGTTTAGTACGGCTCTAACACCCTTGGAGTCCAGGGGGTCCCTCTCCACTATTGAGTTCTTTATTGCTATGGATCTTTCAACCACGTATCTCAGGGCTGGGTTGCTCCTATATATATATTCAGGATCGTTTCTCTCGAGGAACTCAAAGAGCTCCCGATCTAGGGTCACCCCATATTTAATGGCTTCGGAGAGGCCGGAGATGAACTCTCTTGCCGGTAGGGTTTCGAGAAAGTTTAGATCTATAACTACATATTCAGGGAAGTAGAATGTTCCAATAACGTTTTTTACGCCCCTATAGTCTACGCCGTTTTTTCCTCCTATCGACGAGTCGATCATTGAAAGTAGAGTTGTAGGGATCATTATGAGCCTTAACCCTCGCTTAAACGTTGATGCGATGAAGCCGGATAGGTCTCCTACGGTGCCCCCTCCTAGAGCGTAGATGCACCATGAGCGATCTGCGTTAAGATCCATTAGATCCCTATATATGTCTAGAGCAACATCAATGCTCTTCGCCTCCTCCCCCTCCGGCACATAGTAGGTTCTATAAGGCTGATTGCTCCTCTTGAAGTAATCCATATACCTGTTGCCCCATCCAGCCTCAGCAACGCTTCTATTGGTTACTATATAGTGGCTGTGACACCCTATGCTAGCTAAGGTTTCAGTGATCTTGTTCTCATCCCCGGTTCTATCTATTAAAATATATTTTGTTCTGAAGGATAACTCTACTTCTAGTGTATCCACATAGGTAACCCACTATACTTTATGGTGAGCCAGTTATAATCCCTAATCTACCTCTTACTTATCCAGATTATCTTTTCGAACGCCTCCTGCAGTGTTGTCTCGAAGATCCCTATTGCGTAGTCGCTTATCCCACCGATCCAGTAGAGCCTATCCTTATGGAGCACTAGCCCGTTCCCGAAAACCACTCCCGGCCTGTCTCCATAGATCTCTATAAGATCACGCGGCTCCAGAACATAGTTGGTTATGCCCAGAAGCTCTCCCTCCCCATTGACTACAGCTAGCCCCTCTCTATAGAATAGATCATGCTTCAGCACTCCATGCCATCCAACAATATACTCGTCGGAACCTATCTTGACGGCGTTTGTAGACGTACCTACCTTGAGTTCCCAGGGTTCAAGGGATATGGTGGGTTTGAGCGTCTCCATATATATAGTTCCGCTAGCTAGGTTAGCCTTTGCACTCCATATGACCTCGATCTTTATGCCTCCAAGCTCAACGGTAGGCCTTATAAGCATCTGAACCTCATCGTTTTTGTCGAATCTGAGGAAAGCGCTATCTTTAAGCTGGTAGGATACGTGCTTATCGTTGTATTTCTCCTTGATTATCAATCTAGACTTGGCTAGAACCCTATAGTTTTGATCCAGCAACGCATACCCCTGGTAGGACCACGCCTTGTGAGGATCTAGAGGATCTTCAGGATGCGGCGACACACCGGTATATAGTATCCTATATTGGTTGTCCCTCTCTATCACTCTAGGATCTTCACACCCCTTCTTCATCTCCCAGTACTCGGTTGGGTATAGGATAATCCTCACATCCATTGGCCCTTCCAGAATCAGGGGTTCTTCGTCGTTAGCCTCTAGACGCGATAGATCTAGCTCGAAGACGCCGATGCTTGAGACATAAGCGTAGTAGTCGAAGACCAGTCTTGGGAATATTAGGAGCTTGTTACCTTTGATGAGCGCTCCTGGATTAAATGATGCATGCGGCTTCTTCCTTATGTAGTTTACCACTCTAAGGGATTCTGGGGGTATATACATTATTCTCCGAAATATATTTTCAGTAACAGGCTTCCTTACGCCCCTCATATTAGATACAAACCTAACGGCGCTATAGTACAGATCCATTATGCTGTCATCGTCCACCGCATGCTCCATTGGGCTTCTCGCGATAATTTATCCACCATAATTAACCTAATAGATAGCTAGCGAGTTATAAGCTTTATCCTCATACAGTGCCCAGCCTATATTCTACGGGTTTGCCTCATCTACGGGTTCTGGGCCTATTCGGGGTCCAGTTCACGTTTTTATATGGTATCTTAAGATGGTTGGCCACCCTCTCTATAATACTCCCATATTTCGGGTCACCGGAACTGAGCCTGAGTTTCAGCTTACTGTATTTGGCCCTTATTGCGAGGTCCCCGTTATCTTTATAGATGGTTATGTATCCCTTGACTTTTTTCCTGCTGTTCATAACCAGATCTATTTGGACAGCATAGGATCCAGGTTCCAGCACCTCTTCAATCTCAAACGCCTCTCCGCTTGAATATAGGGGCTTTATCGGTTTTCTCTTCCCTCTAGGCTCCTTAATCTCTCCGTTCCCGCTGTATATGAGTGCTATCCTCCTCCTCATGTGGAGTCCTCTTCTGCTTTTAGATCTCTCCTCGTAGAGGACTACCCTACCTGGTATATGGCATCACCTCAAGCTGTCTCCTACTGTGGTTTTCAGCCGTGCTTGATCGATCTAATCCTCGCATAGCCCCCCTCTACAGACACATCGAGGTCTTCGCCGTATACAACCAATATAGCCCCACCGCTCGATACATCAGCTATGCTGGCTTGAATCCCGTCTAGAGCGACTGTTTTTAGATTGTTCGCCTCTACCTCCCTCGATAGTTTCCCGCTACTGCTGTATATGGAGCATTTGAGCCTGTATCTCTTGGTTTCTGCATGTTTCTTTATCTGGCATATCGCTACCATGGGCTATACCATCTCTTTATATAGTTATAGATAGGTAATCTATTATTGGTTTTGGCTATGGCTATAATAAGATCTCTAACTCTTCACGTTGATAGAAATATAGGTAGGCTTAAAGAGTATTCTGGGACGCTTAAAAAGATCTCTGAGCACATCACCGGCAAGGGGTTTGAGGTATGGACATTGAGGATCTCGACACCACCTATAGAGAGTGCTAGATTTGATTATGGATCGTACTGCAACGCAATAGCCGAAAATATAGATGGAGACGTGTATATATCAGCCTTGAATGTTGAGACTGAATCGTTTGATCCCGATGCTGTATTGGGTTGTTTCGATAGATACAGTCTGATGTTCGGTTCGCTACTTATCAGGGATCATAGTGAACTCGATGCAGTATCCAGCAAGATCTATAGGTTCTATAAGGCGTCTGAGGATCCCCTAGCCTATACGAGGTTCTCAACATTGATTGATTCATGGGTTCACACGCCGTATTTCCCTTCATCACCAAATATTGGGGGAGAGATTGGCTTTAGTGTTGCTTTAAGGTATGTTGATCTCTTTAGAAAGATTCTTAATGATTCAGCATCAATCTCGGAGGTTGCGAAATTTCTAAGAGCCCTCGATGAGTTGCTTAGAGAGGTTGAGGATTTGTATGGCTTAAGGTACTATGGTATTGATCTATCTCTATCTCCCTGGATGAGTGAGAGCGTTGGGGAACTCATAGAGATGGCCTCAGGTGTTAAGTTCCCTTTTCCTGGATCGGGTTCCGGCATAGATAAGCTCAATAGGCTCATCAGGGTTCTGGCCAACGCATCAAGGGTTAGAACCGTTGGGTTTAATGAAGTTATGATCCCTGTTGAGGAGGATAACCTGCTCAGGTCTAGGGTTGCAGAGGGTGTTTTAGGCTTCAGGGATCTCATTCATTTCACCGCGTACTGCATTGTTGGTGTTGATATGGCTATTGTGAACAGGGGTGATCTGGATATAGCTAAGGTTTTGAGTGATCTCATGGTTATTAGTAGGGTTAAAGGTAGACCCTTGGGTATTAGGGTTATTCCTGTAGATTTATCTCCGGGATCCACTATTGATCTAGGTAGATTCGGTGTGGGAAAAGTCATGAAGTACTAGCAATATATAGTTCTTGACTTGGCCTCTTGCGGTATATAGGATTGATGTGGTGGATAGATCGATGGGTGAATGCCCAAATCTAAAGCTGCTTGCCTTCGATCTCGACGGTGTCCTTGTAGATATCACCAACTCATGGGAGTATATGCATAGGTACTTTAACTCAGATCAAAGCAGGGTTAAAAGTAGATACTCTAGGCTCTATGCCGAGGGGAGAATCAACTATATTGAGTGGGTTAGGGAGGATATTAGGGAGCTTTTGAGGAATGCGTCTAGAAAAATCTATATGGGGGACCTCTATGAGGCGTTCTCCAGGGTTAGGGTTAATTCACGGCTCATAGACTATTTGAGGAGCGTTAGGGGTCTTGGATTTAAGATAGCTATTGTGAGTGGCGGGATCTATATCCTGGCTGAGAGAGTAGGCAGGATGATTGGCGCCGATTATATCTATGCTAATAAGCTTCTGTTCAATGATCGTGGTGAGCTTATCCCGGACGGCATAGTTATGGTTGAGCCCCTAGCCAAGGATTCTGTTTTGAGGGAGATCGCGTCTAGAGAGAACATAGATCGAGACAATATTCTTTTCGTGGGCGACTCAGAGTGGGATTTGCCTGCACTACTGTATGCTGGGTACTCTATCGTTTTTAAATGTGAAAAATGTTTTAATGATCTTATTAATACAGGAAAAGATCCTTCACAAATCTTTTTTGCGGAGAATACATATGATCTAATAAAGATAATGGAAAACTTAATTAGTTGTGATTCCATATAATATTGATATGCATAATGTATACATGGATGAATAATCCAGATATACCTCATTCGTCAGCGGCGGCACCTCACCCGAGAGGTGGGGTGGTATGTTGCTTAATGGTCGAAGAGACAGTCATCTAGATATAGATATAATTATAACCACCGATAGAACCATGATGACAGATCATCATGGAAAAGAGTTTTTGGGATTCATGGCTACAGGCCCCTCGATAGGATTGCCGGAGTTCCTGTGGAGATATATCTGCTGCCCGAAGCCCAAGGTCGATGAGTACGGTAGACCTATAGTTGCTCCATACGGGCTAAGGAAAGTTGAGGCTTTAATGATCGATCATGGATTTAAGGCCTCTGTCATAGATCCTGACTACATCGATAGATACATAGACGATGCCAAGGTGCTGATGGTTGGTCACCACGACTACTTCGCTTTTGGTCCTCCGAGCTCTGAGTGGTGGCTGATCACAAGGAAAGATCCAGTAAATAGAAAGAGCTTCATAGAGTTCATGTCTAACCCAGCGATAAAGAGGGCTAAGAAGAGGGGTCTAAAGATAGTTGCGGGAGGTCCCGCTGCATGGCAGTGGTTCTGGGAGCCCGAGCTCTGGGATAGATTTGGTGTTGATCTAGTTATAGACGGCGAGGTAGAGCTCGTACTGCCTAACCTGGTCGAGAAGCTGATCAATGGCGAGAGGGTGCCCAAATACGTTTTTGTTGGTGCTGAGGATTATCCCGATATCGATAGGATCCCTGACATTAAATATGCTAGCGTTAATGGCTTAGTTGAGATTATGCGTGGATGCCCTAGAGGGTGCAGCTTCTGCTCGGTTACCTTCAAGACATTGAGGCATTATCCGATCGAGAAGATCATTAGGGAGGTCAAAACAAACGTGAGATACGGCATCAGGCATGGTTTACTCCATAGTGATGACGTCCTCCTATATGGCACGATGGACGTTATACCTAAGCCAGACCCATTGTTGAAGCTCCATGAGGAGGTGCTGAAGCATTATAGAACTATCGCTTGGAGCCACGCATCTCTAGCGGCTATCGTTGTTGCTGAGCGGGAATATAGGCTTATGTCGAGGCTCACAGATCTCATATACTCTAAAGGTGAGCAGGAGTATCTGGGTGTGGAGGTGGGGCTAGAGACTGGATCGCCTAGACTTGCTAAGATCATCATGCCAGCTAAAGCTGCACCGTTCAGCGTTGAGGAATACCCGGATGTAGCTGAGGAGGCTTTTGCGATCATGCATGATCTAAACATAATACCCGCGGCAACCTTTATCCTTGGTTTGCCTGGCGAGGTCGAGGATGACGTTATTAGGACTCTAGAGCTGCTGGATAGATTGAAGAATTATAGAAGCATTCTTGTCCCAATGATCTTTGTGCCTCTGGGGGCTCTAAAGGCTAAGTCAGCCGGAATAAAGGGGCTGAAGCTCACTAGATCGCATATAGAGGTAATGAAGAAGGCGCTATGGCACTCTGTGTATTGGTCTGACAGGATACTTAAGGAGTTCTATCTGAAAGGTCCTAAGTATATGCCGCTGAGACTCATGCTGAAGGCCTTTATATCATTTATTAAGTGGAAGGTTGGCCAGATCGAGAAGGAGATATCTAATCTCGAGGAGGTCACTTTAGCCATCACAGATCTTCAGGAGGCGCAAGTAAAGGCTGTAGCGCAGAGCTAGATTTTTTATCTTTATCCTTACCTAAGCTATTTCTTATCTGGAGTATGTTGCTATGGATCGTTTACTATATATATCTATATCTCAGGATAAGCCTGAGCTTGCTTTTCTAGAGATGAGCAAGATACTCAATAGATTGTCACCCGATAAATGTAGATTGATCCATTATAGCGTGGGTATAGCCCTATTCAGGTGTAGCTTGCCTCCTGACTACAGAGAGATCTTTAAGTATTTGAGGCTCTCATACATTAAGGAGCTGGGTCTTATAGACTCATATATTGAGTCCAGAGATGGTGTTTCTGCGTCGGACATCTATGGTTTTCTTGATTCTCTAACCAGCTCCAGCTCAAGAGGAAAATTCAGGATTACTAGAATGTTTATTGAGGACGTCGAGCTCTATATAGACTGGATCTATATAAGAAAAAGATATAGCTCTATAGATTCGGAGAGGGAGGCTTCACTGATAATTACTCCAAGGATTGTTGCTCTGGGATACCCTATAGCCAGAAGGGATAAGCTTCAATTCGACACCAGTTCCAGCATCTCGATCGATTTCAGGTCTCCCGGAAGTATGAATATGGTGGATCAGAATTTCATGATTAATCTTCTCTACCTATATATTGGTGGGGACCTCGGCTCGGGGGGTAGGTATAGGAGGGTGTTTCTAGATCCTTTTATGGGTACAGGGAAATTTATTTTGAGACCTTGTCTAGATGGTCTAACAGCTGTGGGGAGCGATCTTGTAGATCATAAATGTATGTCTGCATATATGAAGCTACAGAAGTATGGATGTAGAAACCCCATTGTTGTCATTTCAGACTCTACGCTCATGCCTTTTCGAGATGGCTCTATAGACTATATAGTTACCGATCTGCCGTACGGGAGGCAGTCAAGCATTAGGTATCATGATCGGAGGCTCTTTATCAGTAGGATTCTAGAGGAGTTGGTTAGGGTTTTGAAAAGGGGCGGGTTAGCTATTATAGCGGTTTCACATAGCCAGTGGCTGGAGCTGGAGTCCGTTGAGTCCTACGGGTTTGAGTCTCTAGCCATTGTATCTCAGTATGTTCATTCATCGTTAATTAGGATATATAGCGTACTTAGAAAGAGGGTTTAGTGGTGGGCTTTAGTGGATCTTGATAGGGTTGTTGAGGGATACTATATAAGGCTTAGAGACGGAACCATATGGGGCGTTAAGGGTTGCTGCAGATGCAGTAGTGGTATTGTTGCTCTACCTAGGGTTGTTGGAGATAGAAAGATTAAGGGGTTTTCCGAAGCCCTTAGCATGGCTAAAGAAAGGTATCCCGAGTATATTGGTAAACCCTCATTCACAACATACGAAGTTCCTATAGTTCCCTTAAGCGATATCTCCGAGATCCTGGAGCCCTCCACCGATATAAAATGCTCACCTGATAAAAGGTCTGTGAAAACTATTTCTGTGGCGAAAGAATTTTTGGAGGTCCTCGACTCATATATATCCTCGTCTAGAGCTAGATTCTATATAACTGGTAGCCTGCTTTACTGTGGTGTTGATGAGGATTCGGATCTGGATCTAGTTGCCTATGATTCTGGCTCGGAGCATGTTGAGATGGTTATGAGGATGATTCAAGATCGTGTTCTGACCCATCTAGACTACTCTGATATAGATAGATCCGGGCTGGAGGGTTTGGACTCAAGATCATATATGTATCTAGCTTCAAGAAGCATTAATGAGGTGAAGTATAAGGGTCTTAAGGTTACCTTTAGGTTCGTTAGATGCAGGGACCCCATGGTTGAAAGGGTTGTTTGTGGAGAGAAGACTAGGGAGATTCCTTTTGAGGGGTATATATCTATCCTTAACGACTCTCTTGGCGTCTATACCCCCTCTATATATAAGGCCGTTGTTGTTGATTCAAAAAGTAATGAGCATAGGTTTCTATATGTATACTCCCACAGGATCAGATATGCATCTCTCACCACAGACATGACTCTTTACTGTTCAACATATAGGGAGATTCTCGGGGATGGTTCCGAAACCATAAATCTTGATCGTGGATCTTGCTCCCTCGTAGCGTGGTGAAATGATGAGTCGAGGAGATCACTCTGAACCCTGTTTCTTTCCGCATTCCCTAGCTATGGATAGGAGGTAATACACCAGCTCATATGGGGATGACGCAAATATATAGGTTATGGGTTCATAGCCCCTGCCTCCTCTATGTATGACCGCCTTTATTCTTCCGCTCGATTTTATCACTTCGCTAGCAACCTGATCTATTATATCCTCTTCAGACAAAGCTTTATCACCACGCACATCGGCAAACTCTATATGTAGCTTCGATAGGGCTTCCTCGACGCATTTATCCACTTTTATGTTGGCCACCACCCTATGGCTCCCTATACCTCCATCTCTACTTATTTTTAGGAGTATCGATGCCAGGTGTCTGCTTGCTCCCCAGGCTGGTTTTGAGAAGGCTATAATTGTATCGCCTACCCTGGTTATCCTGCCTGGGAATGCGGCTATATCGTTTAGTGTTTCGGGGTTTTCCTTTGAGTACGCTATATTCATGAGTACCTCTGGCACGAGGAGATGGATGTTGGGGTCCCGCGACAGCTTTTCATATGTGTCCCAGAGCTCTGCTATGATGAGGTTTTCTTTCGACAGCATAAATAGATCTTCGCATAGTCTGCAGTCGCTCGGTATTCTAGCATCGTGTTTTCTGTGTAGATCGCAGAGTTTTAGCTCTACAAGGAGCCTTTGCGATAGTGAGAGAATGGTTTTCATTGCCTGGAAATGCTGGTTATCCACAAGCATCTGGGCAAGTGTGTTTAACACTCCCTCTATCTCAGATCTATTTAGTCCAGACTCCATAAGCCTCCTATACATATTGTCTATGCTGTATTTACCAGATCTGAAATACATGTTTATAGTTGGCTGGGATATGCCTAGAATCTTCGATATCTGGAGTTGGGAATACCCCTTCTCCCTAAGCTTGTGGGCTAGAAGCACCCTTATTGGTGTTACAACGTATTTATCGGCTATCTCGAATGGATGTATCATAAACATTACCTTATACCTTCAATGTTGCCTTGCCTAAGCGTAATAGATCTATATATATGGAGAGCCGGCTTAGAGACGATACAGCCTGGTCTAGGCTCATCACGGTGCGTCAGCTACCGCGCTCATCATTTACGGCTATCAATCTATATTATTCTTGGAGAGGTAATAATATATGGCCCCGCTACCCCACGCCCTGGGAGCCTCATACGCTATGATCCAGGGTCAGCTGGCGGGGCCACAGCTGTAGCCCCGTGTATAGCTGAATCTACAGCTCTTCTAGAGCCTTTATATCGCTGGGATCCAGTCTCCACCCAAGTGAACCCTTAAACTCTATAACTCTCTCAACCTTCTCTGTTTTCGGTATAGCGGTTACCCTGGGTCTTGATATAAGGTAGTTTAGGGCGATCTGTACCGGCGTCTTTCCATATTTTTTGGATAGCTCGATCAGCTTCCTTATCCTTAGAACTCCCCCTTTCTCTATAGGTGTATATGCCTGTATAGTGATTTTGTTCTCGATACATGTGGGGAGAATCTCTCTTTCGACGTACCTATCTAGAACGCTGTATTTAACTTGGTTAGCAACTATCTTGTGTTTCTTGAGTGAGTCTAGAGCCTGCATAACCTGCGTTTTGTCGAAGTTGCTTACCCCTATATACCTTGTGTATCCTTTTTCCGCTAGCATCTCTAGTATTGTGATCTGCCTGCTGATTGGTATAGCTGTATTTGGCCAGTGTATAAGAACAAGATCCACATAGCTTGTATCCAGTCTTTTCAGACTATTCCTCATGGCTTTCTCAGCTAGATATGGCTCCGTAAATTTATCGGGCATAAGCTTAGTTACTATAAACATGTTTTCCCTACCCATCTCCCTAGCTACTCTGCCAACAAGCTCCTCAGCCCTGCCGCTGTGGTACATTTCGGCTGTATCTATCAGATTTAATCCCTGGTTAACCGCCTCTATAAGGGCTTTCTCTGCCCGCCTATAGTCTCTTATATCCCATGTCCCCAAACCTATTGCCGGCACATATTCACCTGTGTCCCCTAACTCCTTCAGGTCTGATTTATCTATCTGTAGCTCCATTAGCGGTAACCCATATATATTGATTTCTTGATTTTAATGTGTTTCCTTTAAATTCTAGATATTATTTAAATATTGATGATGCCTATGGCTGTGGCTGTAATAGTGCTGGATAGAGGGGAGTCTGGATCTGAGGTTATTGATAGGCTTCAGAGTGTGGGTGCTAGCTATCGTTTAGTTAATCTCTATGGGGACACTTTGGTTGTTGCTTGGCCCGATGATCTGGTTAAGAAAACATCATTTCAGGATTTAGGGGTTAAGGGGATTGTGTATAGCGATAAGCCGTATATTTTGGCTTCAAAGAAGCTTAGGGATAGCTCCCTTATTAGGATCGGTAGAGCGGTTATTGGGGATGGCTACATAACTGTTGTTGCTGGGCCATGCTCCGTTGAGAGTGAGGATCAGTATAGATCTATTGGAGAGTATGTCATCAAGCATGGAGCAAGCATTCTTAGAGGGGGCGCGTTCAAACCGAGAACATCTCCATACAGCTTTAGGGGTCTGGGTATAGATGGCTTAAGGATTATTGGTAGGGTGAAAAACGATCTTGGAGTCCCTGCAGTTACCGAGGTCCTCGATTCAGAGGGCTTGAGACAAGCCAAAGAGTATGTTGATGGCATACAGATCGGTGCAAGGAACGCGCAGAATTTCAGCTTGCTGTCGGAGGTAGGCAGGTCAGGATTGCCTGTGATCTTGAAGCGTGGTTTTGGAAACACTGTGGATGAGTGGATCTTGTCTGCAGAATACGTTATGCTTGAGGGCAATGACTCTGTTGTTCTTGTTGAGCGTGGTATAAGATCTTTTGAGAAATCCACCAGGTTCACACTGGATGTTGGAGGCATCGCTGTAGCTAAGAAGGCTACCCATTTGCCTGTTATTGTAGATCCTAGCCACCCTGCAGGAAAGAGAGATCTAGTTATCCCTCTGGCTTTAGCCGGAGTAGCTGCAGGTGCTGATGGGGTTATTGTTGAGGTTCACAGTGATCCTGATAGAGCCTTGAGTGATGCTGCCCAGCAGTTGAATTTCGATCAATTTAAGGAACTGATGCTAAAGATTAGGGCTCTAGCGGATGCCCTCGGCAAGAAGCTGTTTACTTTATAGATGATTCAAACATGTTGTGCCGGGTGGTTAGTTTTTACTAGGAGGCTTCTGGCTGTTCTGGGTAGGGGTGTTAGAGATAGCTTATCTCCGGTCATGCATAACCACATGTTTAAGCTTAACGGGATGAACTATCTGTATACCTGGATCGATATACCGGAGCGTGCGCTCGAGAGATTTATGGAGATCGCTAGGAAGGATATATATTACGGCTTAAACGTTACCATACCATATAAGGAGAAGATCGTTAGCTACATAGAGTATCTAGACACCCACTCAAGCAGTATCGGAGCTGTGAACACTATACTCTTCACAGATCATGGGGCATACGGCTACAACACCGACTATGAAGCTATATTAAAGGCTGTTGGCGACAGGATCGGTAGATGTGGAGACGCTATAATTATAGGTGCTGGTGGGAGCGCTAAAGCCGCTGTTTACGCATTGAACCTTCTAAAGTGTGTGAGCGTGTATGTTGTTAACAGAACATTCAGTAGGGCTGCTGAGCTGTGTAGTAGTCGACGTGTTTTTAACTGTGAGCCTGTTGATGTGGGCTCTCTACGCTCGATCACTGTTGGGGAGGTGTCGGCCATCGTATCGGCTGTTCCGTCTCAGGCTATAGATGATTTGGGTCTTCTCAACGCTTCTGGGGGTATTTTGGATTTGTTTAAACCCGATGTGGTTGTGGATCTTTCGTATAGGCCTCCATGCACAAAGATCGTTGTGGAATCAGCTAGAAGAGGGATAGAGACAGTTAATGGTCTGGAGATCTTATCTAGGCAGGGTGCATATGCATGGAGATACTGGTTCGGTCGCGATGTTGATTGGAGGGATATGTATAACGTTATTCTAAGTGAATCAACCAATAGATACGGAGATAAATGCCTAAACATGGTGAAACCGTCTATAGAGGTCCCCTGAGTCATGCCCGGCAACACATTTGGCCACATGTTTAGGGTAACCACGTTTGGCGAGAGCCACGGTAAGGCTATAGGTGTTGTTATAGATGGTGTTCCAGCAGGCTTGAGCATAAGTGAGCAAGATATTCAGCGAGAGCTGTCTCTAAGAAGACCTGGGAGGTATCTTGTTTCCACAAGGAGGGAGAGCGATGATGTAGAGATCCTATCTGGAGTGTTTAATGGAAGAACAACTGGGTCACCTATAGCTCTTCTAGTTAGGAACGTGGATGTCGTGTCGAAGCCGTATGAGGAGCTGAGATACACTCCTAGACCCGGCCATGCTGATCTTCCATACATACTTAAATACGGATTCGAGAACTGGGACTATAGAGGCGGTGGCAGAGCCAGTGCTCGCGAAACAGTTGCTCGTGTAGCTGCTGGAGCTGTAGCAAAAAAGCTTCTGGGAGTGATAGGCGTTATGACCAGTGCACATCTAGTTTCTGTCGGTACATTGTCGCTAGGTAGAGATGTTTCTTTCGAGGAATCCCTTTGCTTCAGGGTCAATAATTTTAGAACATGCTGTAGGGATTTCGATCGTAATGTTGAGAGCTATCTAGAGAATGTGTTTAGGGAGGGTGATAGCGTGGGTGGTATTGTTGAGTTTATATCCTCCGAGGTGCCTCCTGGTCTGGGGGAGCCTGTCTTCGACAAGTTGAAGGCTGACTTGGCTAAGGCCTTTATGAGTGTTCCAGCCACTATGGGTGTTGAGTTCGGGGTTGGGTATAGGGCTTCCTCTATGAAGGGGTCTGAATATATGGATAGTATAGTTGTGAGGAATGGCAGATTAAGGTATGAAAAGAACGTTGCCGGGGGTATTGTTGGCGGCTTAAGTGTTGGTGAAGAGATCAGGTCTAGAGTATATTTTAAGCCTACATCATCGATCAGGAAGCCCATTAGGACCGTGGATCTAAGAAGCATGGATGAAAAAATAATATCAGTTAAAGGCAGGCACGATCCCTGTGTTGCTGTTAGGGCTGTGCCCATAATCGATTCTATGGGATCTATAGTTCTTGCGGACCACGCATTAAGAGCTGGTCTAATAAACCCTGTGAAATTAAGCTCGGAAGATAGAGATAGAGCTGAAGATGTGTGGCGGAGGTATGAGGAGATAGTTAGGCGCAGATGCGGGGGTTAGCTGAGGTGGGTAGGGTCTATATAGATAAATCCACACCTAGCGGCAGGATTACTGCTCCACCATATAAGAGCCACGCTATTAGAGTGCTTTTTGTATCGATGGCTTCCAGGACCCCCATAACTATAGAGAATATACCTAAATCCAGGGATTTCGATGCCGCGGTTAGAGCTGTTAGGTGTCTTGGGGCGGAGGTGCATGTTGGGAATGGAGACAAAGCTGTTGTTTATCCTCCCGAAAGAATTGATCCCGTATGTAAGGCTATAGATGCAGGAGGCTCCGCAACAGTATTTAAATTCGCCTCTGCGCTAGCCTCCCAAGCCCCTGAGGGTAGGGATGTAGTTGTCGATGGAGATCCCACATTGAGAAGAAGACCCATAGATGAGCTTGTGTATTCATTAAGAATGCTTGGTTCAAGGGTTGAGTTTTTAGTGAGGGACCCCTATCCTCCTATAAGGGTTTATGGTGGTGGCTGGAGAAGAAAAGAAATTAAGGCTTCAGCTAGCAAGTCCTCTCAGCATATCTCTGCCCTTATGATTGCTGGTCTATTAAGTGGTGGTGTTGATATATCAATTAGTGGTGGTGTTGTATCGCGGGGGTTCATTTGGCTTACTGGCTGGGTTATTAGGTCTTTTGGCTGGATAGCCGATCTCTCGAATGATCTATCACGAATCAGAGTTTATAGAGATTCAGACACACCAAGAAAACGTAGTTTCCGTGTTATGGGGGACTACACCCTTGCAGCCTATCCTATTGTTGCGTCTTACGTGACGTCAGGTTCTATATCGGTGTGTGGTCTGGATCCTCCTTTAAGCTTCACTGGTGACTGGAGTCTGTTTAGGTATATAGAGCAGCTTGGTTCTAAGGTAAGCTATGATCCCGATAGTCTGTGTTTCAATGGCTTCCTGGATAGTGTTGTGGGTGGTGAGGTGGATTTAGCGGATTCGCCCGATCTCGCTCCACCTCTATCGGTTATTGGTGTGTTTTCCGAGAGGGGGGTTTCTATATCTGGGGTTAGCCATCTGCGATATAAGGAGTCTAACAGGCTTGATTCGATAGTTTCTGTCTTAAGATCTTTTGGTGTTGAGGCTTCCCATGACGGGTCAAGGATTCTGGTTCACCCATCGAAAGTTAGGGCTGGAAGTATATATTGCCCTAATGATCATAGGATAGCTATGATGGCGTCTATCCTGGCGCTAGTGGATGGTGGCGCTATAGAGAACTATAGGTGTGTTGAGAAGTCGTGGCCCGGATACTGGAGTGTTCTGGAGTCTATTGGTGTCAGGATCAGGTATTCTTGATCTGGTCCTCGACTATATTCGATATGTGCTCAACCCTTATTACTCTCGCTGGCGCTCTCGACATAAATAACACCTTGTCTACAAGCCCCCTGAAGTCATCTATGTAGTGTGAGGTCACTATGATCGATATTCCCTGATCAGTCACCAAAGATCTTACAAGGCTCTTTATAGATCTCCTCGATGCCTCATCTATACCTGTGAAGGGTTCGTCGAGCAAAAGGATCTTGGGTTCAAGTGTGAGGGCCCTAGCTATTGCTGCCTTTCTAAGCGTTCCACCACTAAGCTGGCTTGGCTTCATATTCGAGAATCTCTCTATATCCAGCATCCTTAATTTCTCTAGGGCTATTTTCGTTGCTTTAGACTTGCTAACTCCCTTTAGCCTCAGTAATATGGCTACGTTCCCCACCAGATCCATCCACGGAACCATTTTGTCATCCTGAAACACCATGGCTATAGAGCCGTTTCTAACCACCTCGCCTCTGTCGGGTTCTATTATTCCTGCAAGTATCTTTAGAAACGTTGTTTTTCCACAGGCGTTGGGTCCGAATAGCCCTATAGAGTCTCTATCCTCGATAGCTAGGCTAACGCCATCTAGAACCTTAACGCCCCCGTAGAACTTTACTATGTCTCTAGCTACCAGGAGCTTCTCCACCTATATCAGCCTTGCTTTTGTTGTTTTCATGAGTATAAGATCTATTATAAAAACTATAGAAACAGCCAGCAGCACCCAGAAGACGAATAGCTCTATGTTAGCAACCGAATACGCCAGGGCCATCTGTGCTCCCATGCCGTATGATCCTGCTAGAGCCTCGAAAACCAGCTGGAATCTAACAGCAGTTCCTATCCCGGCCCTCACGTATTTGAGGAGTATTGGTATCGATGCAGGTAGCACAAGCAGGATGAAGGATCTGAACTGTGGAGCGTTAACGAGCTTTGAGAGCTCGAGGTATCTATCTTCTACTAGAGTTAGCGATTCAGATATGAATGGTAGCATTATGGCTAGTACGGAGATCATAACCACCAGGAGTGGGGGTATAGGTGAAAAGATGCCGAACAGTATTAGCAGTGTGTATACCCAAAACAGTGCTGGAACTGTGTTGAGTATGGTTGCTATGGTTGCTATGATCTCTTTTCTCCCCGAGACATATATTAGGAACATTAAAAAAATAGCTGTGATTAGGGCTAGTACGAATCCGGCTATTGAAAACTGGATCGTGTAGATCATGTTGGATACTATAGAGCCCAAGCCAACTTGCGGCAGTATTTGAGCTAGCACAATCATTTTTCGCTTTATTCACCTCTAGCCTACTCTATATAGATTATTTACAAGCAGGCTGTATAGCTCTTCATCACCACCTATAAACCCATGCTTCCTTAGCAGACTCATCATAAACGCCATACCCCTAAGGGCCTCCTCATCATCCATGCTTTTTGGCCATATATAGTTCTTCATCCAGTTATTGAATTCCTCGGCATATCTCCTTTCGAGACCACACACATCTACATACAGCTTGTCCACGACATCCGGATTGTTTCTCCATGCATCGACAGCCTCTGATCTTAGCTCGATGATCCTGTTAATTACATCTCCTATAGTATTGGCCTTCTCGACACTGGTTACTATAACTATCAGCGGCGGTGGTCCCTCTCCACCGATTCTATCCCATAGATCTATATAGGTTATGACGGACCCCTGAACAATATCTTGAGCCACAACAACCTGCGGGCCTAGAAGTGCCGCCGCGTCGATCTCGCCCTTCCTTAAGGATTCAAGCACGGTTGCTGGCGGTGCATTAACTATATTTATTTTGTCCTCTTCAAACTCCTCCTCCGAGTACTGGTAGCCCAGCTCTGCTAGATATATCTTGAGCTCTATATATGTTGCCGTGGGCTTGAACACCCCGATTTTCTTGCCTATGAGGTCAGATAGGTCGCTTATGGGCTCCCTAGATACTATGGCTTGATACTGTAGAACATCAAGTCCAATAACCTTCACGTTGCCTGATGAGAGAGCTCTATACAGGAATTCAACTGGTATTATAGCTAGATCAAGCTCACCTTTAATAAGCCCCTCAAGTATTAGGGGGACACCTTCAAACGGAACCATAGTTACTTCAAGCCCATACCTCTGATCTATCTCCAGCACATCAGCAACCTCGAAATATGATATCCCGCATGCACCACGTAACGTGCCTATCTTTACCTCTGTCGCCTGTGCTGGTCCTATCGGGCCCAGCATATATATAGCTATTGCGGAGGCGATCGCTACAGCAACTATTATTGGGACAGCTATCTTTGTTTTCGCCATTTCTATTACCACTATATAGTAGTAATAATAAAGAATATAACTTTAACACAGCAATATAATACTATATATTATTTCATATATCTTCTTATAACTTTGTTTAAACATATATAAATCGTGACTGTGGGATTATGAAGAGTAATTCGACTGATCAATGGTATGATCTGTCTTTAAAGATCCATAGAAGCTACGGCGGCAAAATTGAGGTGATCCCTAAGGTACCTATAAAGAGTCTCCAGGACTTCTCGATCCTATACACTCCAGGCGTTGCCCAGCCCTCAAGAGTTATAAGCCGTGACCCGGATCAAAGCTTTCTCCTAACGTCCAGATGGAATATGATTGCTGTAGTCACAGACGGCACAAGGGTTCTGGGGCTAGGCGATATAGGCCCTGAGGCTTCCTACCCGGTTATGGAGGGTAAGGCCCTACTGTTTAAGTATCTAGGAGGCGTTGATGCTATACCCCTTCCTATTAGGGCTAGAGACCCAGACACCTTTATAGATATAGTGAAGAGTATAGAGCCCGCATTTGGGGGCATAAACCTCGAGGATATTGAGAGTCCTAAATGCTTCTATATCCTTGAGAAGCTTAGGGAGAGTTTGGAGATCCCTATATGGCACGATGATCAGCAGGGCACAGCCACAGCTATCCTGGCTGGCTTGATAAACGCCTTGAAGCTTGTTGGAAAGAAGCTTAGTGAGGTCGTGATCGCATTTATAGGGGCTGGAGCAAGCAATATAGCTACAGCCAACCTGGTTATAAAGGCTGGCGCCAAGCCCGGGAACATCATTATGGTTGATAGCAAGGGTATACTCTACCATGAGCGTGAGGATATCGATAGCCTGATGTTTAGCAATAGGTGGAAGTATGATCTAGCTATAAAGACAAATAGTGAGCAGAGGAAGGGCGGGATACCCGAGGCTCTGAAGGGTGCCGATGTCGTTATAGCTGCGTCTAGGCCTGGGCCCGGGATAATTAAGAAGGAGTGGATCAGGGCTATGAATGATGACCCTATAGTCTTTGCTTTAGCTAATCCTGTCCCCGAGATCTGGCCTTGGGAGGCTAAGGAGGCTGGTGCAAGGATTATAGCTACTGGCAGGAGTGACTTCCCTAACCAGATTAATAATAGCTTGGTGTTTCCATCTGTTTTTCGTGGGGTTCTTAGCGTTAGGGCTAAAACAATTAGCGATGATATGGCTTTGGAGGCGGCCTATTCCCTAGCTAGGTTTGCCGAGAACAAGGGGTTGAGGGAGGACTATATAGTGCCTAGGATGGATGAGCTTGACACCTATATTCAGGTTGCCGTGGATGTTGCGTTGAAGGCTATAGATACTGGCGTGGCTAGGGTAAAGAAGTCGAAGAAGGATCTATATGATGAGGTGGTTAGACTCATCAGATCAGCCAAATCCAAGCTGGATGCATTAATGAATATGGGTTTGATACAGTAATTTTGTTATGGTGGTTCATGATGGATGGTGATTTGGTTATTAGGAGGGCTTCTCGTGATGATCTAAACAGTATAGCCGATCTTGTTCTAAGGCTCAAGAGGCTTAACGAGGAGTTTGATCCCTTATACACCATTAGGGCAGATGCTCCTGAGGTTATTAAAAGCTATATTGAGTCTTCATTCGATAACGATAAGATCATAATGCTTGTAGCTGAATACTCAGGCAGGGTTGTCGGCTTCCTGAGGGCGGAGATAAGATCCAGACTATTCTACGAGCCACCGTTTGAGGGTTTAATAACAGACCTATATGTTCTTCCAGCATACAGGAGAATGAAGGTTGGTGGAGCCCTAATAGATAAGCTTATAGAGCTTCTCAAGAAGCAGGGTATATATTTAGTGTCGGCAGAGTTCCCGCCTATGAACAAGATCGCTGTAGAGTTCTACGAGAACATGGGATTCAAGCCCCTACTCTATAGATTCTTCAAAAAAGTGGAATAGCAACGCTAAAACCCAATGATAGGAGCCGCCCCCACATAACCCGCCTTCAGTAACAGAGCATTTGGCTAAGCGGCCAACCCACACCTCACGCGGCCTTCATCGGTGTTGCTTGGCCTTTCTCCCCGAGGGCTGGCCGTTTCACCGCGCTCCCACGATTCTCACGGGAGTCGCCCGATCATCGTCATATCCATGGGAGCCGTGTCGTTTCTGTGCCATTTCCTCGGGAACTACCCGAGCCCTTGCGGGCTCTCGGTGCCGCGGGGAGGGCGGTGTTTCCCCAGGCCCTGGAGGGGCCCGAGAGCTCTGTGGGGGCGACTCCCATATATTTTTCTGTTTAGGTATTTAAAGATATATTTCTATTTTTGCCAAATCAAAGGTGGACAGAGTTGGTGATGCAGTATTGGTGGGCGGCTATAGCTCTGTCTGGGACTTCATTAGGGAGCTTGATACCCTTGGAGGTTTAGACAATACTCGATACCTTATTAAGCATAAGGAGGATGAATCCCAATATGGATATCACCCATGGAATAGGCCTTTGAAAAACCATATAGAGAATGGGATAATAAACCTCGACAAGCCACCCGGGCCAACCAGCCACGAGGTTACGGCTTGGGTTAAAAAGATGCTTAAACTCAATAAGGCCGGTCACGCCGGGACCCTAGAGGTTTTGGGGAGATCCCGGCGTGAGCGGTGTTCTGGTTATCGCTCTAGAAAACGCCACTAAGGTTCTGAAGCTTCTTGTTGAAAGCAGTAAAGAGTATGTTGCGCTTATGGAGCTCCACAGGGCTGTTGATAGATCTAGCATTATTGATGTCGTGAATATGTTTGTTGGAGAGATCTATCAGAAGCCGCCTATCAGATCATCGGTTAAGAGAGTTCTTAGGGTGAGGAGAGTGAATAGCATAGATATTCTAGAGATACACAATGACCGGTATGTTCTAATGAAGGTGAACACAGAGCCCGGAACATACATAAGGAAGCTTTGCCACGACATAGGGCTTGTTCTGGGTGTCGGTGCACACATGAAGGAGCTTAGAAGGATAGCTAGCGGGATTTTCAATGAGAAGCTTAATCTAGTCACCATGCACCAGCTGTCCGAGGCAGTCTATCTCTACGAGAAACACGGCGACGAATCGCTATTAAGAAGATATATCCTACCTGTTGAGTTCGCCATTGCCCACCTACCCAAAATCATTATAAGAGCATCGGCTGTAGACGCCATAGCTAATGGAGCTAGGCTAGCGGTTCCTGGTGTAAGCTATGTCAATGACTCGGTGGCTAGGGGCTCCAGGGTGGCTATATTAACCACCAAGGGCGAACTTGTAGCTATAGGGGTGGCTCAGATGGGGGCTGAGGAAATTATAGCTGCTGATAAGGGTATAGCTGTGAATCCAACGAGGGTCATCATGAAACCTGGAGTCTATCCCCCTCTATGGAGGAGGAAGAAGGAGGCTAGCGAAGAGATCTAGATGGTAGGGCCGCGGCCGGGATTTGAACCCGGGACCTCGGGATGTCTGCCCCCGGCCAGCTACGTGTTTAGGAGCCCACAGTCCCGCGCTCTTCCAGGCTGAGCTACCGCGGCCACCTGTCTGGTTTACCATTTCTATAAATAGTTTTTGTCTCAATATAAATATTGGTGTTTCTCCTCCGTTTTTATCGGTATTGGACAGTATAGGTCGCTTCTGTCAAAGCCTCCCTCAAGATAATATGCCCTCACCCTATCTCCTCCTCCACAGTACTGTAGATATGGGCATTTCGAGCATTTACCGTGCTTCACGTATCTCCATGGCTCTATAAACATGTTGTATGGTGGCTTAGACAGTCTCGCGATTATGCGGCTTAGCCTTTCCTTTCTAACATTGCCCAGCTCGAGGAAGTCGACGAATTGGCATGGGTGCACGCTCCCGTCTGGGTATATCGATACTATTTTTCTGCCGCAACCCCCGGCTCTCCTAACGAATTTCAAGTATTTAGCGAGCTCCTCTCTATCTCTGGCCTGCTTCAACGCTATATATATGCCGTCGAATGGGGCCATTGTGGTTTCTATCTCTATCTTGCCTGAATATATTTTTGCTAATTCTATTAGCCTATCCATAAACCTGAAGTACTGTGGGGCTGTAGGGATCCAGTCTCTAGAAAGTGTGCGTGCCCTCCCCACATAGGATAGATGGTAGTATGTCACTCTCTTTGCTCCGATCGATAAAGCGAGATCTATAAGCTTGTGTGCGTCGTCGATGTTGTATCGGGTTACGGTGTATCTTATCCCGGTATCAACGCCCAGTTCGGTTAGATGCTCCAGCCCTCTCAGAGCCATCTTGAAGGATCCCTTAACACCCCTAAAATAATCGTGCCATACAGGATCTAAGCTATCGATGGACACACCAACATACATGAAGCCGACATCCCTAATCATTCTAGCGATCTTTTTCGAGATCAAGGTACCATTGGTGCTTAAAACAATCTTTATTCCTCGATCAACAGCCTTTAGAGCAAGCTTAAACAGATCTCTTCTAAGAAGAGGTTCTCCACCAGTAAAAATGATCATTGGCGAGCCCACCTCAGCAATCTGATCAATAGTATTGAGAGCCTCATCCTCGCTGAGCTCGTTAGATAGAGGCTCGCCAGAGTTGAGGTAGCAGTGCAGGCATTTTAAGTTGCATGAGTTAGTTATGTTCCAAGCAATAACTGGCCTATATATCTCGCCAAATCTGGGTGGCTTATCCAGGCTATATGATCCCTTGAGCCTCACCGACGTTGTTCCCTTACCAGCTACAAGTACGGATATTGGAATCATTCTCCATAACCCCTTGGGATGTATGGGCATGCAGGATCAGATTCCAAGGGATCGTTGAACCACGCATATGCACGTGCACGGCTACCGCCACATATATACCTAAACTCACACACCCCGCACTTGCCCCTGAATTCTGCTCTCCTAATAGCTCTCAGAACTCGGCTGCCCCGATAGATCTTGCTCAGTGTATCGCCTCTAACGTTGCCTACAGGGTATGGTGTGAATCCGCTCGGATATACATCGCCTCTATAGCTTACAAAGATTATCCCGTTCCCATCCCTTGTTGGGGTAACATCAATGTTGGGTGATCCGTCTCTAATCCCCGAGCCAAATATCTTTTCAAGCCTGTTGAGTAGTCTCCTATATAGGCTCCCTACACCCGGGAATCGTTTAGGTATGCTGTAGCCTTTATCGGAGGCTATCCTCATAACTGTTACTCTCCTTATAAAGGGTGCCTCGACGGTCCTGATCTTTATTCCGGTCTTCGATGCATCATACAGGAAGTTAACCAGATCTTCAGACTCGCCAGCAGAGAGCTCGGCTAGATGCTCGCTTCTACCTCTACCAACCTTTATTAGAAAGAACACCTCCCATGTGGGGACCTCTAGCTTGTGGATCAGCGAGACCATGTCGGGGAATGAGTCTACATTGCTTTTCATGGCTACAGTATTTATCTGTATTCTAACTCCTAGATCTTTAACGTATCTAACAGCCTTCACACTCAGATCGAAGATTCCCTGGATCCCTCTTATGGAGTCGTGTTCATTGGGGTAGGGGCTATCTATACTTATTGAAACGG
>WANO01000047.1 GCA_015521765.1 Desulfurococcales archaeon | reverse complement strand
GTGCTGAAGCCTCTGGAGCCTGTAGAGCTTAGGGAGGGTGAGGAGGTGTTTGTGAGGTTGGAGAGATATGAGGATCGGGTTAGGAGGCTCAGGAAGTATCGGGGTATGCTGGGTAAGGCGAGTGAGGAGGAGATAGAGGAGCTCCTGCTTGAGGCGGAGTTCGGGCGTCTCTAGAGGAGGATTAGCGGGTTGAAGGTGGTGGACACCAATATCTTTGTGCAATACCTCTTTGATGGGAATCTAGCGGATGAAGCTGAGAAACTCCTAGCTTCACACCGTTCCCTGCCTACGGTGTTTTTGGTTTCCGTAGGTTTGTTCATCACGTTTTCCTCTAGCCCCTTCACTGCCTGACCGAGGAGCGGGGTTTACAAGAAAGCTTATAAATCTCTGTGGTTTGTGTTTTTTAGGTGGTTAGCTTTTGTGGAGACACAGGAGGAGGACTTTACTGTTACTCCCTGGGATGTGAAGGGCAGGGTTGATTACGAGAAGCTTATTAGAATATTCGGTACACAGCCCCTCGAGGATGGTATTTTAAGGAGGTTGAAGGACCTCTGTGGTTGCGAGCTCCATCTGTTTCTGAGAAGGAAGGTGTTTTTCTCGCATAGAGACTTCGATCTTGTGCTGAAGGATATTGAGGAGGGTAGAGGGTTCTTCCTATATACTGGGAGAGGTCCCTCTGGACCGATGCATATAGGGCATCTCATACCGTTTATAATGACTAAGTGGTTCCAGGATAGGTTTGGGGTTAATGTCTATATAATGATTACTGACGACGAGAAGTTCCTTGATGAGGAGGATATGACGCTTGATGAAGCCAGGAGGTGGGCCTATGAGAATATTCTTGATATCATCTCTGTGGGCTTTGATCCTGATAAAACCTTCATTTTCCAGGACACCGAGTATATCGGGAAGATGTACCCGTTAGCGATCAAGATAGCTAAAAAGATCAACTGGAATCTGGTTAGGGCGGTTTTTGGGTTTACCGGCTCAACAAATATAGGGTTGAGCTTCTATCCAGCGCTACAGATTGTTCCAACGTTCTTTGAGAGGAGGAGGTGTTTGATTCCTGCTGCTATTGATCAGGATCCCTACTGGAGGATCCAGAGGGATCTAGCCGGATCATTCGGCTACTTCAAGGCCGCAGCGATACACTCAAAGTTCCTCCCACCCCTAACTGGTTTCGAGGGGAAGATGAGCACCTCGAAGCCTGAAACCGCTATATTTCTCACGGATGACAGGAAAACCATAAGGTACAAGATATTTAAATACGCTTTCTCAGGTGGCCAGCCCACGGTTGAGCTACACAGGAAGCTGGGTGGGAACCCCGATATAGATGTGTCGTTCCAGTGGCTTAAAATGATGTTTGAGGAGGACGACAAGGTGTTGAGAGAGATCGAGGAGTCCTATAGATCCGGGAAGATGCTTACTGGCGAGCTCAAGGAGTATCTGGCTGAGAAGATAGGGGACTTCATAGATGAGCATAAGCGCAGGAGGGAGGAGGCTAAGGAGCTTATCCATGTGTTTAAGTATGATGGAAAGTTGGCTAGATATATGTGGGAGCGCGAGCTGGAGTAGGCTTGGATAAAGACCTAATTATATAGCTCTATAAGGCATATATTAGCTGGAGACCTGGTTTGGGCCGTATGAGGATCAGGGTTAGACTATACGCTATCCTCCACGAGCTATACGGCAAGAGAGAGGATGAGATAGAGGTCCCCGACACAGCGACCGTTGCTGAAGTTTTAGCGAGGCTTTCCAGCGTTAAGGGTAGGTTTGGGGAGTTTATTAGGGAGAGATCCGGGAGCTTAATTATTCTGGTTAATGGGCTATATGCCACTATGGATCATAGGTTGAGCGATGGAGATGTTGTGGATATTCTTCCCCCCTCCTCAGGGGGGCTAGATAGCTATCTTCCCTGTATGGCGTATGAGCTTGTTGAGGAGTCGAAGACTATTGATCTAGCGGAGATAGTGGATCACGCTAGGCTCCATGCAAGAACCCATGGGCTAGGTGCTTTAAACATATATGTAGGGATAGTGAAGAGCCCCATAGATGGGAAGGATGTTAGAGAGCTTAGATACGAGGTTCACCGCGAATACACCTTGAGGCGTTTCTCTGAGATTGCTAAGGATATATGGAGGGAGTACGGTGTTGGGTGTATAAGGATCTATCACAGGATCGGTAACCTTGTTCCTGGCGATATAGCCCTGATTGTTGTACTGCAGGGTAGGGGTAGAGAAGAGGTTTTCAATGCTATGCCGAAGATCGTTGATCTAATCAAGCACACAACCGGAATATGGAAGCTGGAGATCAGGGAGGATGGAGCGTTCTGGGTTATAGATGGCAATGAGCGTATTGAAAGCAGAGAGATCTAGATATAGGCATGTCTTAGATCTTCTCAAAGATCTCTACTATATACTCTAGATCTTTGATCGAGAGGCCAGGATGAACCGGTATAGCCAGAGATCTTTTAGACAGCTCCATAGCAGTTGGACAGCATTTCTCATCGTGTATACCCATCTCCCTGTATACGGGCTGCATATTCAGGGGTAGCGGATAGTAAATCATGGCCTCTACACCAGCTTCCCTCAGCCTAGCGTATAGTTCGTCTCTAGATACCGGCGCGTCGCTAGCTACCTTAACCACATACTGGTGATACACGTGGTAGGCCCAATCTTTCTCGACTGGTGTTTCTATCCATCCAAGCTTTCCAAGATACCTGTTGAGGTATTCGGCGTTCTTTCTCCTCCTCCTATTTAGCTCATCCAGCTTCCTTAGCTGTGTGATTCCCAGCGCTGCCTGGATAGATGTTATTCTGTAGTTGCCTCCGAGCTTCACATGGATATATCTCTCTTTCTGGCCGTGGTTCCTATATAGCCTTATCTTCTCGGCTACCTCGCTGTTTCCCGTGGCTACAGCTCCACCCTCGCCCATTGCGATGTTTTTTGTTGCGTAGAAGCTGAATGCTGCCGAATCAGCGAGGGACCCCGTGACTCTACCTCTATATCTGGCTCCATGGGCCTGTGCTGCGTCCTCTATAACTACTATGTTGTTTTCTTTGGCTACCTTAAGTATAGGATCCATGTCTGCTGGGTGTCCAAACAGGTGGACCGGGATAATAGCTTTGGTTCTTCTAGATATCTTGCTCTCTACACATTTGGGGTCTATATTAAATGTGTCCCACTCAACATCACAGAATACGGGTTTCGCTCCGGTGAAGACCACGGTGTTTGATGTAGCTATAAATGTGTATGATGGAACGATGACCTCGTCCCCTAATCCCACTCCATGCGCTCTTAACGCTAGTTCAAGCGCTATGGTTCCGTTGGACACCGCTACTACATGCTGTACCCCTAGGTATCTTGAGAATTCTCTTTCGAACTCCTCGACTATTTTTCCGTGGGCTAGGAGACCCCTCCTCAATATATCAACTATATACTCTATGTCTGAATCATCTATGTGTGGCTGGGCTATTCTTATTTTATGGCTCAAAGAAGCTCACACGATATATTTATTTTATCTAGTGTATATTTCACTTACTCTATATCTGGGTAGCGGTAACTATTATACCTGCCCTAACTTATTATTAAAATTTGGGTTGATTAATGGAGCATGATCATGTTAAAGAACACGCCAGCGAACTTAGGAGAATATCTGTTAAGCTAACGGCTAGCGCCGCTAGATACGCTGTTGAGATCAGCCAGGACCCAAATATAAATAGAGTTGTATCACGGAATCCTCTTGGCGATGCGACAAGAGAGATCGACTCCTTGATCGAGAAGCACGTTATAGAAAGCATTAGGGAGATGGGGCTTTCGGTTAAGCTGATCTCTGAGGAGATTGGTGAGGTCACTATAGGCAGCGATCCCCAGCTACTAATGATTCTAGACCCCCTAGACGGATCCCTAAACTACGTAACGCAAACACCCTATTGCACCGTTAGCCTGGCTATCGCACCCTATAGGGGTTCGAGAAATGTTTCCTTAGACAATGTTGTTGCCGGGTCTATCAGCGAGATATTTAGGGAGGCTACCTATAGCTTCTCTATTGGTGATGGTGCATTTATTAATGGTGAGAGGGCTTCCGCTGTAGATCAATATAGAAGATCAAATATAGCCCTAATATATATTGATAGGCCAGACATATACAGCACACTATATAGAGCCCTTAAAGAGATCAATGGTGTGAAGATTAGATCTATGGGGTCCGCATCCCTCGACATAGTTAAAACAGCACTATCGTACTATATAGCCTTTATAGATCTGAGAGGAAAACTCAGAAATGTTGATGTCGCTGCAGCATACGGGTTCGCTAGAGAGCTTAAGGCACCGATAACATTCCTTGATAAGGATGTAAGCGAGATACCGATAAATACCTTATCAACTATAGGCTCAATTATTGTTTCTCGAGACCAGAAAATACATAGGATAATTCTCGATAAACTATCGGGGTAGCCGTAAAATAGAAGATAAACACACAGGTCCGTCCGCCAAAAAGCTTCACGATAAAATATCGATTTCTCTTCTAAAACATGGTTTATGCTAAACTCCATAACTATATATAGCCTGCTACAGGCACCGAAAATCTATGGTAGCAACAAGTATCACAGAAACACTAGCTATACAGCTATGAGATGTTAGCCGAATAGTGCTGATAGCCCCTGTTCAAGCTCCTCCTCGCTAACCTCCTTCTTCTCCTCTTCCTTCTCTTCCTCTGCCTCCTCCTTCTTCTCTTCGGCTTTCTGCTGCTGGGCTGCAGGCGCTGCCGCTGGAGCCGCTGCGGGCATGGCTAACGCTGTCTTCAGTATCTCATCTATGTTTACCTGTTTTACTGCAGAAACAACACTTTTTACTCTAACATCATCTACAGCTATTCCTGCAGCTTCAAGAACCTTTTTAATGCTTTCCTCACTTATGTCTTTTCCTGCGGAATGTAGTAGTAGTGTTGCGTATACGTACTCTATCTTGCTCACCCCTCATATAATAATTAAGGGGATTTATAAAAATAAGCTTTTAGCTACTGCAGATCCTAAAACTCAATGTTTGCGTGGCGCCTACTTAAATCCATTTCTGTTAATTTTAATCTAGCCATTAACTCAACCACCAGGCCATCGAGGAAAACCATTGCTGTATCTTCAAACAGAGTTCCTAGAGGAGCTAAGGGTTCGTGGATCCCCAGGATCTGCCTAGCGAAATAGTCCTCCTCTGTAGATATCTTTGTTCTGCCTGGCACAACAACTATCACGTCGGATATCTTAGCTAGTGGAGACTCTGGATACGATGTTATCGCAAGTATCTTAGCCCCAACTGTCTTTGCCGCCTCGGCAGCAGTAACTATCAGTTTGGTTCTGCCTGAACCGCTTATGGCTACAACTACGTCGTTTTCCCTTACTGGTGGGGCTATCGTGTCTCCTAGTACATGCACTGTGTATCCTAGATGCATCAGCCTCATAGCGAATGCCCTTCCCACCAGACCGCTTCTTCCTGCGCCCATCACCAGTACGAGCTTCTTGTTTTTGTACGCGTTTATTAATAGATCAACGGACTGTCTCACCTGATCTATTGATATCTTATCGATTGATGACAGAATAAATTGAGCTATGTCTCTCATAGATCTTTTAAATAAACTTGTATAATTATCGTTATTATCCAAATTCCCTTAATTAAGCATTTTATCAGGCTTTAAAAGCATTAGCCATCTATTTTCATGTCACGAATTATATTAGTAATGTTAATATCTGTAGCTGTCTAAAGCCTATTAGTCTAGTTTATCTTAGATAAGTATTGAAGTATAAAACATATTAGCCAGCTTTTAGTGATTTCATAAGTAAGCTAAAAAATATAGTTATATGGATGCCCCAGACATTTAGGGATCAAGTAATCGAGGTGAAGACTTTGGGAAATACACAGCGTCAGACTAGAAAAAGCAGTGTTCTAACATCATATCTGAGCGGCGATATAGGGACATATATATGGCCAGTATCCAGCATGAGTAAGCAGTACATAACCGCTAATGTCGTCTCTGGCAAATTATCGTTAAGCCTGGTTGAGTATATAAGTAGATACTTCTCCTCAGATTTTGAGGGAAGGATCATAGTTACTGCAAACATGAGGATTCCTTACTCGAAGGTGAGGAGCAGGATCGGTTATTTGGCTTTTGACACGTCCCTAAAGATCCTTCATATATATATGCCCCACATCTTCAGAAAGCATAATAGAGGCAACATAAGGTCCCTTCTAATAGCTTTTCTACTAGCCAACTCTAGAAACACTCCTGACACAATTCTAACAATCGGTAACAGCTCGGTCATATGTAAAAGAGATCGCTGTGGAACCCTTAAGATCCTTCCAGTAATAGTTGTGTTTTCTAGACATCGTATTAAACCACCACATATAGATCTCGAAAAGGTATTCGATGACGTCTCAAACACTCTTAAATCCAATGGTTTCGATGAGTTCATAAACTCGTTAGGCTATAGAGGATACAGTCTAGTGGGGTCTAGGACTCTTATATATAATATCGTTATTAAGGATAGATCAAGAGACTATATAGAGATCAATATAAGGGAGGGCATAGAAAACATTAAGGTTAAGATAGATTTAAAGAAGCCTGAATGGGATCTATCTGTATTCCCGAGGAGGCTGGTAGACGATCTAGAAACCCTAATAGTGAACCCTATCAAATCAGGAGCCCTATACGCCCCAAAGGGAGCTATAATTATTGGGCCCCCAGGCGTCGGTAAAAGTGTTTTGGCTAATGCTATAGCTAATAGTATAGGTCTACGTATTGTTGATGTTAAGCCCTCGATATATAGATCTATGTGGTACGGAATGACGGAAAAAATTCTCGATAAGCTCCTTAACCGTCTTCTAAAGGTGAGTAACGTGGCTGTGGTTATTGATGACGCGGAGTTTCTTTTAAATAGGTCTTCCAGCATACATGAGGTTCATGTGAGTGAGATCTCGCTACTGTTGAAATATCTTCAGGAACCCAATAAGCCTATGACTATTCTAACTAGCAATATGCCTAATCTAATAGATCCAGCGATCCTTAGGCCTGGAAGAATTGACGTCGCTATAGTTTTAGGCTATCCTGACCGTGAATTTAGAAGGCTAATTATATCTTACACATTAAATAAGCTAGGTATCGATCCTGGCTCTATAGATGATAGTATACTTGAGGAACTTGTATATAAGACTAGGTGGTTTAATTCTGCTGAGATTGATTCATTTATAAGGATGACTCTGGCTAGGGGTGGAGGCAAAATAACTAGCGAGGCTGTTGAATGGGCGCGGAGAAAGATCAATATAGATCCGTATAATAGGGAGTCGGAGCAGAGATTCCTTAGGTGGAGCGTATCTCAGTTCTCCAATATAGTTATATCCTATATTCCTGATGAGAGAATGATCTAGATATAATCTTTACTATTTCTGTAGCGTTATATTTATAAGATTTATAGTATTATTTTTATGCTTAGCTATATTGTGGCCATGTGTCAATCGCAAATGTCCAAATAAAGTGACCGTGGTTGTTTCAGATGGATAAAGAAAGGTCTAGGGTTAGTGTAGTTATAACGCATACTGATCTGGATGGTGTTGGAGGGGCGGCTTCGTATCTGAGACTTAAAGATCCAAATAGGTATGAGGTTATATTTACCGAGCCCGAGGACCTTCCTGACGCCCTTGAATATGTTCTCGATAAATATAATGGCTATTTAGAGAGTATAGCTATAATTGATTTAGCGCCCAATTCATCGACAATTGATAAGATAGTTATTATGCTTAAGAGAGCTGTAGAGGAGGTTAATGCTAATGTTGAATGGTTCGACCACCATATATGGAGCGACTCGTGGGAGAGAGCTGTTCGTGATGTTGGTGTTAGGCTCTATAGGAACACTTCTACATGTGCTACTGGTGTGGTTATAAATGTGCTTGAGGGTTCGGATAAGATATATAGTGATCTAGAGTCCGCTGTATGTAGCGCTGATCTATGGAGATTCAATGATCCCAGATCCCCATGGCTCAATAGGCTAATTAGTGTGGGGAGGAGCGACACGTGGAGGTATATAGTTCTTACCAAGCTCATTAAGGCATCATCTATAGATGAGGTTTTGGATTGGGGAAGAAAATACGTTATAGATCTCTTTGACAAGGAGCTAAAGCTATATGAGTACTACAAGAATAAATCAAAGGTGTATGTATTTGGATCTGTAAAAGTCGTTGCTGTAGTTAAAAGATATAGAGAGATAGGTACCAGCCAGCTCGCCCACTATCTAATTACCCAAAGAAACAGCGATATAGCTGTTATTATACATAGGAGCGGCGCTATAAGCTTTAGATCCAGTAAATGCGATGTAAGAGCTATAGCGATAAAGCTTGGTGGCGGAGGTCACAAGCCTGCTGCAGGAGCCTTCATAAGGCTACCATTGATCGTTAGATTCTTCAATATGCTTCGAATATATAGACCCCTACTGAATTTCGCTATGAAGAAAGTTGAAGATGCTGTACTCAGTGTTGGATGTAATAGAATTAGATAGCTTTCCAGTGTGGCTATTTCCTTTTTCTCTTATATATGTAGGATGATGCTTCGATAATTATTTTGGCTGCGGCCATAGATGTTATGTCGCTAATGTCTATAAGGGGGTTAACCTCTACTATATCTATTCCTATTACTCTTTCGTCGATCATGTCATAGAGCATATCTAAGAGATCTCCAAGCATCATGCCATCAGGCTCAGGCGTATTTACTCCTGGAGCCTGCGAAGGATCTAAAGCATCTATATCGATCGATATATATATGTTGCTGAATCTCTCACTCCATCTTGCGTATTCACGAACCACAGATCTATAACCCTTCCTCCTTAAATCTATTATTGTTGAAACCGTAATGTCGTTTGAAAGCGCCGTGTTGAGTTCTTCAGGTGTAAACGCTCTCGATCCTATATAGAATATCGCGCCGGAACCCCGCAGCTCCAGTATACGTTTAAATACGCATGCGTGACTGTATCTGTATCCTAGATACTCGTCTCTGAGGTCGAGGTGGGCATCAAAAACAACTATTCCAGTATTGCTTGGGAGAGCCTTAGCTATCCCGAGCGTAACTATATGTTCTCCCCCCACAAATATAGGTATTCTCCCTTCACCGAAGAACTCTCTTGAGACATCCTCGATTATACCTATAGTCTTAAGAGGATCACCATATACAACCGCTATATCCCCTTCATCATATATACCTACTTTCTCCATGTTGACCGATGATCTTATGCTGAACATCTCAAGATTGTATGATGCAGTGCGTATTCTTGATGGCGCGAATCTAGATCCGCTTCTATAGCTTGATGTACCATCAAACGGTATACCTATAAAACTGAATACTGTTGACCCTCTATCCCAATCGTAACCCGTAAAAAGTTGGCTACCTCTAGATACATATAGCTCTCTATAATCTCCCATTCTAGATAACCTGAACCTATTTTTATAATATTTATATTATAATAGTGGTAAATGATTAGAAATAGCTATACTATAAACAGAATGTAGTTGACTGAATAATTGAAATAATAATAGTATAGACCTATCGCCTAGCTCTTCCCCTGAGATAAAACTACGACCTCTCCCCCTGCCGCCTCGATCTTCCTAACAGCATTTTCGCTAGCGTACTTGACTATTACCTTTATGGGTCTATCGGCTTTTCCTGTAGCTAGCAGCTTATCGTACCCTAGCTGGGTTAGATCGATAACAGGCTTGTTGTCTTCGACTTTAAGCTTGTTGTCTAGCTTTAGCTTTTCTACCAGCTCGTATAGATCTTTTATATTTATAGCGTCAATCTTTCTCGGATACTCAGAGCCTCTAGGGATGAACCCCTTCTTACCATACCAGTCCGGAAAGTACTTTATAACCCACATCCATTTATGCTTGTGGTATCCAACAGCACCAACACCTCCTCTGCTACCCGACTTCCTATGCTGACCTATTCTTCCCCAACCCATAGTTCTTGTTCTTCCCCTAAGCTTCCTCGACTTCTTCCTTTTTCTAACGACCATCTAGATCATCCTCAAAATAAGTTTATTTATATCTTTACCCCTGTAACCCAGCTCTCCGCCATCTTTATAATGTTTCTTTATGGAGCCTTTAAACCCTCCCTTTGGAGGGTGGAGCCTGAATACTGGCTTAACTATATTGCTGATCTTATGCAGATACACTTTCTCCGCGAATAAAGCGTCAACAAGTTCCTTGATGGATTTATATGGTGTTAGCTTAGCTATATATTCATCGGTAACCCGCTTATTTCCTGGAGCTCTACCCCTATATAATATGAGTCTATACAGCGTGTCGTACTCGAGTTCTCCCCAAGTGATCCAGTGCTGCGCCTCAATCAGCATACCATCAATGCCGGGTAGCGAGGATGGGTATACCGTGGCGTGGAACTTTTTATGGAGTCTAAGGAGACTTAATATATATCTTACTTTAGGTGGAGTATCAGGAATGCCTCTAATCCTTATAATACCATATAGAGCCAAAGCCTCTCACCTCGCCCAATCAGCTACAGTTACGAACTTATAAGTGTTCTTCAACGCATTGAACGTGGCATAAGCGAAATTAATTGTTGTTGAAGTCTTGCCCCGGCTCCATGTCCACACATCCTTTATTCCTGCATATCTTAAAACAACTTTGGCTACATCCCCAGCCACTAAACCTGTGCCCTTTGGTGCCGGCTTTATGAGGATCTCTACACTACCTGACTTGCCAAACACCTGGAACGGCACTGAGTGTGGTTCCTGACACCCACACTCCCAGCTACCGCATCCCCTCCTCACCGGGGTTATATTTAGCTTAGCATCTGTTATTGCCTTCTCGATAGCCATTCTTAGCTGCCTAGCTTTTCCTACGCCTACGCCAACATATCCGTTTTGGTTGCCCAAAACAACCACTACTCTGAACCTGTTGATTCTTCCTGCATCTGTCATTTTTTGAACCATATTGATATCTATTATCTCGTGCCCAAGTTCTGGTCCAAGCAAGTAATCCACTATCTGCGGTTCCCTTATTATAGCGTTCATGTCAAAGATTTCTTTGATAGAGGTTATCTTCCCATTTTTAACCATCCAGCCCAGCTTGGTTTTTGGAACCCACTCCTCCAAAGACTGTGCCGACGAGTCTGTCGCGAAGCCGCTCATGCCGCCTTCACCTCTAATCCAATTTTATTGGCTATCTGAATAATATCTTTATACACACGCTCGAATAACTCAGGAAGCTTCTCGGGCTCGAACCCTGATTTAATAATGGAGCTAAATTGTCTTTGATACTTTTCAGGATCCTCATTCTTTAATCTCTTTGCGTACTCAGCTATAGTTTCTCCTTTAATTCTATCTATAGAGGGGATCATCTCCTCATCAATCGGGATCTTGAGACCCGAATCTATAGCGCCTTTAGCCACAGCAAATATCTTGGCTCCTTTCGTAGGTGTATGGAGACCTATATCTAGTACTGCTTCCTCAACGCCCATATATCTAGCCCTTATACCTGCTAGAAATCCTGTAAGGTATGCTGCGGGGGTGTTCTTTGTCCCGGCTGTCCACCCAAATAGTTTAACTAGTTCCCTGCTGTGTGCCGATGCGATCACGACATCTCCTATAGGGGTGGCCTTTATTACTTGGACAATTATGTATTTGTTTGTTTTTCTAACCACAAGCCTTATTGCTCTGGACAGAATATACCTATATCTCCTATAATAGTTTGTTTTACCCTCTCTCCTTCTCCTTCTTGGAACCTTATATGCGGCTCCTCTAGCCAAATATATCACCTAGATCTATTCCTTTCTCTTTAATATGCCCTCAGTCTCCATATAGTGTTTAAGGGACTCGAACGTCCTAAATGCTCCTCCTTTAGCTCTTCTATATAGCATGCGGTATGTTCTTGTATCTATGATATCGTTGTCTTTTAGATATTTTAGGTATCTTCTTATTTTCCTTATCCTATTTATCCACATTCTCCTTGAATCCACTCTAGCATCTTTACTTCCTTTTCTGCTTCCATGCCCTCTCCTTCTACCTTTCTTCTTCTGCCTTTTCACCCTATTTATCCTGCCTCTACTGTTTCTATGCGGCTTCTCGTAATAGATAACCCCGTCCTTTATCAGTGCTCTAATATCCTCTCTTGTAAATGCCTCTTGCACAAGATCTATACGCTCCTCATCAAACTTTATATTGTTTACTCCTACGCCTAGTATCTCTGCGGCCAGTCTCTTCTGCACGGAAAGATCCATATTTAAACCACCTCATTGGCTATTTTAAACCCTCTTGATCTAGCCTCATTTATTATCGCAATCCTCTTTCTACCCCCCAGCCTAGAGCTGAGATATATTATATGTTCGCTGGGATTTAAATTATCTAGATCCCTTATATTGGTTACTATAACCGGCTTATATCCCGACGGGTGAAGATACCTGATATCCCTACTTGTTCTATAACCAACTTGAACAACTGGGGGATAGCCCTTCAGCTTTAATCTAAGTTTGCTGTCGTTCCCCTTAGGTTTAACCCATTTTGGATTATTCTTGAATTTAGGGAACTTCCACCATAGATTCCTTAGAAAAGTTATCTTTAGCTTCTCCGATATTTTCTTCTGAATTTTTCTTCTGGACTTAATCTTATCTAGCGCGCTGGTAGACACTACTGGATCACCTCCTTCTTATAGATATATATCCCATCGATAAAAACTCTACGATCTTTATCCTTAACCCTCACAGCCTGCTCAATATTAGCTGCCGTCTGCCCGACCTTCTCAATATCTATGCCCTCAACAATCACATCCCTATCCTTAACAGTTACCTTCACTCCTGGAAGGATCCTTGCTACTCTAGTATCTTGTCCTCCAAGGAATCTTTTTATAACTACCTTATCCCCCTCAACAGAAACATTCATAGGGAAGTGCGTAAATACTATCTTCAGGTAGTATCTATATCCCTTAGTTACCCCAACTATCATGTTGTTTATATGTGACGCCACTGTATTGACCAAGGCTTTATCCTTCGATCTACCCATATACGCCTTAACATACACCTTATTACCATCTTTACTGATAACTATATTTCTAGCATGCGAGAAATCCTTAGTTATCTCGCCTTTCGGCCCTTTAACCTTGACTACCTTCCCCTGAATCTCAATATCGACATTGTCGGGGACCTCAACCTCATTTGAGAAAACCACGAATCTGGCTGTTCTACCCATACGAACCACCCATCCTCAATATACGTAGGCTATCAATACCCCGCCTATTCTCTGCTCTAAAGCCTCTCTGTGGGACATAACCCCTTTTGATGTTGATATTATCAGTATCCCTATATCTCTCGAGGGAAGATATCTCCTAATATAGTTGGGCATTCTCTGGAGATCCCTATACTTGATCGATATCCTAGGCTTAACAACACCAGCCTTATTAATCCTGCCTAAAAGCTGTATCTTGAGCTTGCCCCACCGTCCATCATCAATATACTCAAACTCACCGATATATCCGTATTTCTGCATTGTTCTTAAAGTAAAAGCTATAAGTTTCGATGCTGGATAAACAACAACCTCGCTATGCCCCCTGCGCTCAGCGTTCACTATTGCTGATAAAGCATTTGCTAATGGATCAAGAAGCGTCATCCATTCATCACCTCTAGAGCTAGCTGTAGATCCTGAAGCCGAGAGACCTGGCTACCTCCCTAAAACACTGTCTGCAGAAGTATAGATTATATTTCTGGATTACAGCGTCTCTCGATCCGCATCTCCTACAGACCTGAACACCCCTGCCATGCTTCCTCTCTTTCCTTGGTCTATACTTGCCCATCAATGATCACCCCGCACCTACTCTAATATTAAATTATATTTCAGTGCTAAAAAGAGAGCTCCCTCGTCCCTATCTACCCTATGTCTGCGGGGTATCGATGATCTCTTTATCTTTCTCCTCAATACCCTGTATCCTTTCCTCTCTATAGTTACCGATACATCCATTCCAAATATACCTATCTCAGGATCGTATTTAGTCCCAGGCAAAACCAGATGCTCCCTTATACCCAAAGAGAAGTTGCCATACATATCGAAGCTTGAGTACTTAATCCTTCTACCAACACCCTCAAAGACTTTCTCCAGAAACTCTTCTGCCTTGCCCTTTCTTAAAGTAACCATTACAGCGATATTCTCTCCCTTCCTGATTCCAAAGTCCCTGATCGTTCTTTTAGCCCTTCTATAAACAGGCTTGGAACCAGTTAAGCTTTCAAGCAACTCTGCAGCTTTCTGAAGCTTCTCACCACTTTCACCGACACCAATGTTTACTGTAACTTTAGCTATATATGGTATAAGCATAACGTTGCTTTTCCATCTAGCTATAATATCGCTGACCCTATCCTCCGGTATGAAGCTAAAGATACTTTTATTAAGGGATTTAATGCTGTCTACATCCAAAAGATCTAGTAGAGAGGACCTCTCCTTAGAGACAGACTCGTCTGCACTCATAGCATTTCACCCGGAAGAGAGATAACTGGCTTATCGTATCCTATAACGAACACCTTATCAACTGTTGTTTGGAACATGTGTCCCTTAAGATCCTTTAATGTGACTATTGTTCTATATCTTCTCATACCTTTCTGAACCTTCAGGATCCTACCTAACCTACCAACGTTATTGCCTCCAATCACCAGGGCTAGAGCGTTCTCGCCAAACCTAATATGGTCCTTGATCTCGTTTTTATTTTCGAGAGATATAACCACAGTGTCGAGAGTCTTATATACGTCCTCTGGCGGCTTTATGGGTGATGAAGTCTTGATCAGAACATTGTATCCGCCATACAGGTTCAGCTGTAGATAGCCATTCTTAACTATAGTTTTATTCTCTATTCTTAGAGGCTTTAGCCTCGCCTCATCCTTATCTATCCTATGAACTCTCAGAAACTTAGTGTTGTCAGGAAGGATCCTGTATGTCTCCCCAGTAGACACGATCTCTATCACATCCATAAAACCAACAGGATACTTATAGCTCTTTCTAACAACGCCATCAACCTTGATTAAGCCCTCAGATATTATCTTCCTCGCCTCTCTACCCGTTTCAGCTATACCCATAACGTCCCTAACTAGAACGAGAAGAGGTATAGAGGCCTCAATACTATGGGGTCCCGGCTGAGGTTTAACTACCCACTTATACTCCTTCCTAAGTATAGGATAAAACCATGGCGCCGCGAGTCTCTTCATCTGCCTTCTCTGTCCCATCCTAGCCAACTCAAAATCACCACATTACATCAATTTAATTAGAGATATATTTATTCTTGTCTATCTCCTCCATCTCCAGAATCTTCATTCTTCTCCATATCTTCTCTACTCTCTTCCTCCTTCTCTTCCTCACGCTCCTCTGATCCAGATCGTTTTCTCCTCTCAATAATCTTTCTCCTTACATCATCAACCTCTCCCAGCTTGGTTATGATCACGTTCGATGGATGTATGGGATAATATACAGGTGTGCCATCAGCCTTCTTAAGTGTTACCCCCTCAACATGTATCCTCATTCTCTTTAAATCAACCTCAACAACCTTGCCCTCATGCCCCTTCCAGTCACCCCTCAATATTTTCACCACATCATCCTTCCGCACCGGGAGTCTTTTAACACCTACATCCTTCGCAAGCTCTCTAGATAGCTTCGCGTTAAGAAACCGCCATCTCTGATGCAGGCTTAGATTCTTAAGCGTCTTTCTCTGCTTCCTCGGCTGTGATGACGAGGTTAGAGCCATCAGTATCACCTATCGAGCTAAACTATCATTGTTGCTATATTAGCTATCATATTCCATCTCTCTGCAGCTTCACGAGCAATAGGTCCTCTTATCTCTGTACCCTTGGGGGTCCCCTCTGGAGTAACTATAACTACAGCATTATCCTCGAAAGCTACACGTGTGCCATCTGGCCTCCTATAGGGTTTTCTCTGCCTAACTATTATGCCATACATTACCTGGTTCACAGTATCTGGCGTTCCTTTCTTAATCGTTACTACTACAAGATCCCCTATACCTGCATAAGGTAGCTTCCTTAGCCTTGTTTTGACCTCTGGAACCCCTATAACCATAGCCACTTTTGCACCGCTGTTGTCAGCTACAGTTAATCTTGTTCCAACAATTATTCCTGGGGTAATCCTTTTTCTAGGGAAGGCAGCCTTAGACTTAACTGTTTTTTTAGCCATAATTACTCACCCTGTTTTCTAACTACACCCAGTATCACAAAAGCAACGCTTTTAGCTAGAGGTCTAGTCTCGCCTATAACCACTACATCTCCGGGTTTCGCGTTTATGCATGGTGGGTTATGTGCATGGATCACGCTTCTCCTTCTCTCGTATCTCTTATATTTCCTGTTGTACTTTACATACTCCCTTTTAATTACTGCTGTCCTCATCATTCTAGACTTATCAACCACACCCTCAAGTATTAGACCCCTAACTCTTACACTTCCGTGCCATGGGCATTTATCGTCCTGACAAACCTCTTTAGGTGGTTCCAAACCGGGATACGATATACCTATATTTCTCGCACCGCTACTTGTAGCCATCACCAACACCTCCTAACTCTATCTTCCGGCCTACCTACTAATAAATCACCATCGATATCTACATATCTATTTAGTTCCGGGATATATATAGAGAATACAGAACCCAATTTAAAAACCATTCTGATCCTTCCCGAATCCATCGACCTAATCCTAAACGTCTTCATGGTCTCATCAACTATCACTCCTTCAAGACCCACAACCCCCGGATCGGTGCTTGATAAAACCTTCACCTTCAAACCAAGCAACTCATGGCACCTTAGATTTCTAAGGTTTCTCTTCATCTCGATTAACGCTGCTGACTTCCTTTAATCTCTTCTTCCCGAAGTATGGTTAAGATACGGGCAATATTCTTCTTCACTATTCTAATCCTATGCGGCTTATCAAGGGTCCCCATGGCTGCCTGCGTCTTTAGCTTTATCAACTCTGCCCTAAGCTCATCCAACAACTTGAGCTTTTCTTCCCTGCTCATTGATCTGATTTCCTCGGGTTTAATACTCATGGAACCACCCAACACTAGTAATTAGTTAGGCTAGATAAAACAGAATATACCTATGATTCGCCTCCGCTCGATGCCTGCTCCGATACCGAGGTTTCCTCACTCGACTGATGCGTCTGCTGAATCTCTGATTCTTTCTCCGCCTGCAGGTTCTGGATAGCCTCCTCCTTGAGCCTTATATGATCCGATGGCAAGCCAGGCTTAACTATAACTACCTCAATACCGTAGATTCCAGGTATTAAAAGAACATTGAACACCGCTCGATCAACAAGATAGTTAACCTGATCGCCAGCCTTATATATTTTGCCAGCCCTAAGCTTCTCGAATTTTGCCCTTTCACTGGTTAGCTTACCGCTAATAACCACCTCAGCGCCGATGGCTCCGGCAGCCATTATACGTCTTAAAGCTATAAAGCCAGCCCTCCTGAAGTGATAGCCCCTCTCTAAAGCTTGAGCCAGCCTTGTAGCCATAACCCTCGCATTGAGTTCCGGATTCTCTATACCCATTATAGTTATCTGCGGATTCTCGAGACCAAAATGCTTCTCAAATATGGCTTGAAGCTTCCTAATAGTTTCTCCCCTCCTACCTATAAGAAGGGGAGGCCTATCCGCATATATAATAACTCTTGTTCCTAGAGGCGTCTTAGAGATCTCAACCCCAGAGTATCCTGCTCTAGCGAACTTCGAAGCCAAAAATTCATCTATGCTGGTTTTCTGGATCGCCAGATCTAGAAATATCTTCTTCTTATTAGCCATTAGCCATCACCTCTTTTCACCGACTATAACCTCTATATGTGTTGTTGTTCTAAATTTAGGCGTTGCCCTTCCAAAGGCTCTAGGCATGTACCTCTTTATATATCTCCCTCTATGCGCAGCTATATGCAGTATCGTTAGATTATCCACATCTAGGCCTTTCTGCTCCGCATTATTCTCGGCGTTTCTAAGTACTCTAAGAATATATTTGGCAGCCTTAACTGGATAGCGCCCGGACTGGACTTTCCATCTTCCATAGAGCCTAGCCAAAGCCCTTCTATGCCCTACACCACCATTAAATCTGGTGAAAGGTATCGGAACCTCTTTCTTAACAACTTTCTCTAAAAGTTCTATAGCTTCTCTAAGCCTCATCCCCCTAATAACTTTAGCTATTTCGACCGACTCCTTATAAGATATTGGAAGCTCCCTTCCCAAAGCTTTAGCTACCGCTTCCCTATCCCCTATATCTGGATAAACCCATTTTGAGGGCATTGTAACCACTCCTTCAACACTAAATAGAGTTATATATTTAGAGGATATTTATTGATAACCATCCAGATCGCAATTGATCATAGGTAAACATTATTAAAAGCACCACATAAATAAAGCTCTATAAAGGGTCTGTATAGATGGCGGTTGTTGGAGAGGGTATCTCGCTCGAGTATATAGCTATTATCCTTGGAGTTATATTGTTGCTCGCCAAGCTATTCGAGGAATTCTTTAAAAGAATCGGATTCCCAAGCTTTCTAGGAGCTATATTAGCTGGCATACTAATAGGTAGGGCTGGATTAAATTTTCTTGATCCTGTTGAGTCTAGAGAGCTAAGCCTCCTGATCAACATAGGTATAAGTTTCCTGCTATTTATAGCTGGATTAGAGGAGCTGGCTGATCTGGATCTCAGTATAATTAATAAAAGAACCTTTGTATCGGCAATACTGAATCTACTGGCTCCAGCTATGGGGGTGACCCTATTCCTTATATATATATTTAATATAGATTTAATTCTAGCTCTAGGTATAGGTGTTTTACTGGGACTCATAAGTGTGGGCCCATTAACTAAGGGATTGATAGATGGAGGAATAATAGCCTCCCCGATCGGAATGAGACTGTTGATAATAGGCATTATATCGGAGGTCGCTGGAATACTAATGTTTAACTCGTTACTTAATCTAAATATTCTATCGATAGCCCTCTCGGTAATCTTTATAGTGCTAACCTATAGGGTTGGAAAGATACTTTTCAAGGTGCTTGAGGATAAAATTGATCGCGTATTCGTGGCTGGCGAGTTCTCATTCGCGTTGATAGTTTCAATGATACTAATTCTTGGATACACAGCAGAGTACGCAGGTTTCAATGCTGCGCTAATATCTCTTCTCTTAGGTATAGCTGCGTCTAACTATCTTAAGGAGAGGCCTGATCATATTGAGAAGCTCAGAGCCTTCACATTCGGTTTCTTTGAACCACTCTTTTTTGCTGGTATAGGGCTGTATATGACGAGGCTTTCAATAGATCTACTTGGGATAGCGTTAGCCATACTTGCAATTCTAGTATCATTGAAGGTTATAACCGGATATATAGCCGTTAGAAGCCTCAAATATTCCTTGTCGCTACTATCGAAGGGAGGCGTGGATGCAGCTCTTCTCCTAGCCCTTTACCCCACGCTAACCACCAATAATGTACCAGAACTATATAGCATAAGCCTACTGGTTATGGTTACATCCTCTATACTGTCTTCAATGGCGTTTATAGGGAGCAAGCTGTCTAGGAAAAAGAAATTCAAGCCATGGAGCCTGAAAATCTCGGATCTTATGGTGATAGGTGGGTGGGTTTCTGAAGACGATAAAATATCCACCATAACTAAGCTCCTCCTAATATATCCTGGTGTTGTCGTCGTAGATAGGGACTCTAGACCTATAGGTTTCATCACCCCACATGACATAATGTATGTTGATCCCGAGAACTTCGAAAGAGTGAAGGCATCTGAAATCTACAGGTGGCCTGTTCCTGTTATCGATAGGGATGCATCCATATTGAAAGCTCTAGACATGTTCCATAAAACAGACGTGCCTGTGGCTGCTGTTGTGGATGAGAATGGAAGGATCTGCGGCGTAGTTATTTTAAACAATATAGTTTCGCAGTTTGCTCAATTGTCGAATCACTAAAAAATTAAACTTGTGCTTATAGCTGTATTTATCCTTTCGCTACACCTATGGGTCTCAATCTAGCCACAAGTCTAGCTATCTTAACTTTGTCGGCTATAACAGCAACCCTATCGACGTCTTTATATGCTCCCGGAGCTTCCTCGGAAACTATTCTCCTATCGACGGCCCTCACATAGATCCCTTTCTTGGCTAGATCAGCTATAACCTTATCTGCAGGATACGATCTAACAGCACCAGACCTACTCATCCATCTCCCAGCACCATGTGGAGCTGAATAGAATGTCCTTACACCCTCAGGCACGCCAGCCATCACAAAGCTCCCGCTACCCATGCTTCCAGGGATAAGCACCACCTGTCCAGTTACTTGCTGCTCCTTTGGTATCTCTGGATGTCCAGGTGGGAAGGCCCTTGTTGCACCCTTCCTATGTACTATAACCTTTCTCCTTTTACCATCGATATCATATTCCTCTATCTTAGCTATGTTATGGGCTACATCATATATTATCTGCATATCTAGCTTATCGGGATCCGTATGGAATACCTTTCCAAAACTCTCTCTAGCCCAGTGAGTTACTAGCTGTCTATTGTTGAAAGCAAAGTTTGCTGCAGCACCCATAGCCCTAAAATAGTCCTGTGCCTCTCTAGAGTTAAATGGAACAGAAGCCAGCTCTCTATCCGGCGGTCTTATCCCGTATCTCCTCATGGCTCTCTCCATAATCATTAGATAGTCGCTAGCTGTTTGGTGACCTAGACCTCTGGAGCCTGTGTGTATCATGACAACTACCTGGCCTTCCTCAACGAGACCGAGATGCTTAGCTATTTTCTCATCGAATATTCTGTCTACAACCTGAACCTCCAGGAAATGGTTGCCTGCGCCTAATGTTCCTAGCTGCTCTCTACCTCTCTGTTTAGCTACTCTGGATACCTTTGAGGGGTCAGCCCAGTCTATCCTGCCTTTAGACTCGATATGATCTTTATCATCGGACCAGCCATAGCCTTTACTTATAGCCCATTCAACACCCTCATACAATACTCTATCAATCTCGCCCATAGAAACCCTCACTTTTCCGGTAGCCCCCACGCCGCTAGGGACGTTCTCGAATAACGTGTCTACAAGCTCCTTTAGCTTGGGCCTAACATCTTTCTCGTGTAGATTGGTTCTCAGAAGCCTGACGCCACAGTTGATATCGTAGCCCACTCCCCCAGGAGATATTATTCCCTCCTCGGCATCAAATGCAGCCACACCACCTATAGGGAATCCGTATCCCTGATGGCCGTCAGGCATAACATAAACCTTACCCACAACACCTGGGAGAGACGCTACATTTGCCCCCTGAATAAGTGTCATGTCTTCCTTCATTTTATTCAGCAGGAACGTATCGGCAAAAACCACGGTGTCTGTCCTCATGCCTGGTCTAGCTCCTTTTGGTATAATCCATGTATATTCATTTTCGCCTCTAACTATCTTTAGCGGCATATGGTTTACACCCTAATACATTATATTAAGTAAAGGTTTTAAATAACAATATTTCGTATGCCGGGATCATATAGCCTATGTTTGACTCAAAACAATGATTCGGGGAATTCCAAAGGAGTATTGTGTTGATTGTTTTTATTTAGTTGAATCCAAAAACTTCTGTTCTTTTAACCTTTTTAGGATCTATATCTTTACCGCTCTCCACAAAGTTCCTGAACCACTCTCTAGCTACAGTATCGTTTGGCGCCTGAACAGGTGGATGCTTGAATAGAAATGCGCTCGGGCCATATATGGGTCCGCCTATACCGTAATCAAGAGCCTTCTTAGCGACCCTTATAGCGTCTGCCAGAATAGCCGATGCCATAGATTTATCATCGACGCTTAGTTTAGCGTCTATAACTACTGGGAATCCACCAAACGATCTGCCTTTAATATATATGTAGCAAACCTTCGTATTGCCCAGAAACTCTACGTAATCGCTGGGGCCTATCCTCACTTTTCCGTTTTTCTCAAGCTCCTCACCGTATGGAAGTATGCTGGTCACTGCTCTAGTCTTGCTTATTCGCTTAGACTCTAAACGCTCCTCCACAGTCATGTTCAGAAAGTCAGAGTTTCCACCGACATTGAGCTGGTATGTCTCGTCAACCCTAACGCCTCTCATATGAAGTAGGCTGACAAGTGTTCTATGAAGTATTGTTGCGCCTATCTGCCCCTTTATATCGTCTCCTAGAAGCGGTATGTTCTTGTCTTTATATCTTGATGGATAGTAGCCTGTTGGATCGCTGGCTATAAATACAGGAATGGCATTAACGAAGGACACACCAGCCTCCAATGCTGCCTCAGCATAGATCCTTGAGGCCTTCTCTGAGCCCACTGGTAGAAGATTCACCAGAATCTCTGCCCTCGACGATTTCAATACATCTACAATGTCACCCACAGATACGTTGGAGTTTACGGGCCTAAACACGTCAACCATATGTGGAGCAACGCCATCTAGCACCGGGCCGGGATTAACTACTACACCTAGTTTTCTGGGATTCCACATTTTAGGGACTATATTGGGTGGTTCAAATATGGCTTCCGCAAGGTCTTTACCTACCTTCCTTTCGGAAACATCAAATGCGGCCACAAATTCTATGTCTGTAACTTTATATCCGCCTAGATCTATATTCATTATCCCCTCATATGTTCCAGTCTCCTTATATATCTCGACCGCCTGCACAAATGCAGACGCTATATTCCCTATTCCAACTAGTGCTACATTGATCCTTGCCATGGTGGGCACCAGGATAATATATGGAGGGGGGTTCCTTAAATTTTTAATTAAATGAAAATACCAATTTTTAAAATATTCATGTTAAAAATTTCAAGAGGGATAATCCAACATAAATATTAAACTAAAGACGCTTCTCCATGCATAGTAACGATAAATGGGTATATAAATATTTACCCCATAAAAATAAGGATATGACTAGAATTCACAGGTCTTACATGAGGGATCGGTATATCCCTCTACTGCTATATACTCCTTATTTTTTATCCTTATCTTATTATTGGCAACCTCCTTTCTAGAGTAGGTTTTAGCCTGCCCTACCTCATCTCCAGAGACTTTATATGTTTTATCGCCCTCCTCACTATAGGTTTCCGCTGAGGCGTTCTCTCTAGACTTCCTGTGCTTCTCACTCGATTTGAGACCGAAATATATAACCTGCCTACTTTTTGACTTGTCCCTATAAACCGTGGTTCCCTTAATACCGAGTTTCCAGGCCAGTTTATATGAGTTTTCAACATCGCTTATAGAGGCTTCCGATGGCATGTTTATAGTCTTTGAAACACCTGCGTCTATCCATTGCTGCCATGATGCCTGATGCAGCAGATGGTATATATAGCTTACATCGTGGGCTGTTCTAAACAGTTCTCTTAGGGTTCTCGGCATATATGGGTTGTGGGCTATGGAGCCTGTCTCAGCGATAAGCTCTATCAGTTCAGGCGAATCGAGCTCATACTTCTTAAGAGCATCGAGGAATAGAGGATCTAGCTCTATGAAGGTTCCAACAGCAACGCTCCTTATGAATGCCAGAGCGAATATAGGCTCTATAGAGCTTGATGTCCCGGCTATAATGGATATTGTACCTGTAGGAGCTATAGACAGTACCCTAGCATTCCTAACGCCGTATTTTGCTATATCATGCTCCAACTCGCTGAAATCAACTTCAAGCCCCGAAACCAGCTTCCTTACCTTTTCGCTAACCTTAAACTCGATTCCGGCAATCTCAAATATCTCTCTAATATCTTTAGCATGCATCCATGTCGGCCTAAATAGCTTTGGATTAAATACAGGGAATGCTCCCCTAACTTTAGCTAGCTCTATGGATGCCTTCATAGAGTGGTAATATATGAATCTAGCCAGGTACCATGCTAGATATATAGCATCTGGAGAATCGTACCTGATTCCAAGCTTTATAAGTGCATGGGCCCATCCCATAACGCCTAAGCCTATCTTTCTGGTCAATTTTGCTCCTCTCTCAAGCTGCGGCAGTATCCATTTTGCGGCGTCTATTACGTTGTCGAGGAATCTTATAGCTGTATATATATCTCTCTTTAGCCTATCGAGATCTAGTTTAGCTTCGCCGTTAACTGTAACTACGTATTTCGATAGATCTAGTGAGCCGAGATTGCAGGGTTCCCAGTCTAGTAGAGGGCTTTCAGAGCACGGATTGGTTGCGTTGATCTTACCGAAGTACCAGGAAGGCTCAGTCCTGTTTATAGTATCGATAAACACTAGGCCTGGATCCCCGGAGTCCCAAGCGCCATAAACGATCTTGCTCCAGAGTTTTCTGGCATCAATCCATCTAACTATAGCGCCCTCCCTCTCAGCTATAGCTAGAGCCTCCTCCCAAGTAATTATCTTGCTCTCATCTAGGGGTATCGATCCACCATTCTCTTCAAGCTCGCTCAATATCTGCTCCTGCACCCACTCCTCCTTTATGCTGAATCTAGCCCTAACCACAGCATAGTATCTAGAATCACCAGATCCAGGTCTTAGCTGTGTCTTCCTAGGATTGATAAGCGGGAACTTCTCCCCCTTATTGACAGCCTCGAGAAAAGCATCGTTAACCCCCACGGATATATTGAAATTCTGGAGATGAACATCTTTTAGCTGGCCGGTCTTCGAGAGTATAAACTTCTCAATATCTGGATGCCACACATGCAGAATACCCATGTTCGCTCCACGCCTCTTGCCACCCTGCTTGATAACGTCGGTATTTACATCGAACAGCCTCATGAAGCTGAGGGGTCCTGACGCAACTCCAGAGGTGGACGCAACAACATCTCCCTCAGGCCTCAACTCGGAGAACGAGAATCCTGTGCCTCCAGCAAGCTTCTGTATGATCGCCTGCGCCCTTAAAGCATCCATTATGCCCTCTCCGTCGGGGGTGGTTAGCGAGTCTCTAACCGGAATAACGAAGCATGCAGACAACAAGCCGTTGTCAGTGCCGGCATTCATTAGTGTAGGAGTGTTTGGCAGGAACCTTAGGCTTGAGAGGAGCTCATAGAACTCTTCTTCAATCTTCCTGATCTCCTCATCTGAAGCCCCATAACGTTTCTCGACTTCTGCAATGCTTCTAGCTACCCTTCTAAATAGCATTTGTGGGGTTTCAGTATATCTCAATGTATTTGGATCCTTTATAAGGTATCTAGCCTCCAGAACCTTTATCGCTGGATAGGTGAGCTTGAGATCTCTAGAATCAAACGAGCCGTCCCAACGATCTTTCCCATATACATCTTGATATATTCTAGCGAGAGCATACCTCTTTACAGCTTCACTAAACCTATAATCCTTAACTATTCTGCTCATCATAGCCTTCTCAACAAGATCATAGACCTCCCTATAGGATACCTCACAGCTCTCTTTTGAATCTTTACATTTCTTGGCTATATCCCCAATAACATCGGCAACAACCTCATCAACCCATTTAAGCGATAAGCCTGCTGCCCTGAACGCCTTTAGTATAGACTTGACTAGTTTCTCTACATTGAATCTCTCGGTTCTTCCATCCATCTTTATTATTTTGACCTTTCTAACCACATCTAGATCCTCATCTAAAGATCTGTAGCCACCCTTATAGGCGCCCTCATCCCTAAGACCTACGCTCGACACCAGAATCACCTGCTGTTACTTTTTCTAATAGATAGGGCTTTATTAAATGCCTCACACACCAGATAGGCTGCAACTACTTTATACCTAATAATATCTGGATAACACCATGGTTAAACTATTACCCTACCATCCCCCATATATAGGTATTACCACAGCAACTAATAATATTTAACTAGCTTACTTAATCAATATAATTAGCCAAGAAATTATAGTTAAATCGTAGGAAGCTCTAAACTAATTTAGGCCCAACCAAGATAACAATTACCTGGATAGGTGCATACCAAAGAATGAGTGTATCCCAAGACAAAAGCAAGAGAAAGAAAAGAAAAGCTAAAAAGAAGACATTTAATGTAGAGGAATGGGTCGAATCCAACATAGATAAGCTGATCCCTATAACCGGAATAGACTATCTAAATCTACCCCGTGATCTAGAAAAAAGCATCCTAACTAGAATAACTGAAATAATCATAGGCGAATCAAAGAAAATAGATATAGACACATTCACCAGAAGATACAAGAGATATATCCAGCAGCTAAAGCAGGTCATAGCTTTTGAAATTGTTTCGAACCTAAATAGCTTAAGTAAAGAGCAACTTGAATACATAATGTCATCTATAGGGCCTTGGATAATACAGTATGGAGACAAGCTATATAGAGAGATAACTAGGCATGGAGCAATAGATCTGCTGAACATACTTAAATATGAATGGAACAGATGGTGGACACAAACAAAAACACCAGAACTACCTCCCGAATGCCCGAAATGCGGGTTCAATGCTTTGATGCCCGATTATACGTGTCTCATATGTAAACATGTAGCCAGTGAAAAGGAGATACTCGATAAATATAGGTTTGATTCATACGTAGAAAACGTAATTAGAAAGGGAAGGTATGACATAGTTAAATCCATAGTAGATAAAGGCTATATACTGGTTAACGCGACCGGCATAAAGGAACCTGACTCAGAGAAAGGCTTGCTAGATCTCGAAATACATATAGATTATAAAAAGCGAAACAAGCTTAAAGAGATGCTCGCTACAGCAATACCTAAAGATGACTCGAGCATTTCCTAAGCAACAAAATAATATGTTTATTAAAAACCCTATCTACTTTATCTTAACCTTATAATCCTCCTTTAAAGTTCTAAGAACAACCATGGTGTTGGTTGATAAGACTCCATCGATCTTCCCTATCTCATCTAAAAGTTTAGCTAGATCTTCATGATCCTTAGTCACAGCATAGAGAAGTAGCGCCGGCTCACCCGTAATATCGTACATCTGCAGAACCCTATCTATTTTTTCGATAAGCCTAACCACATTTTCGAACTTCTTTGGATCGACCTTTACGAAGATGAATGCCTTAATCCTATAGCCTACCTTTGAGTAATCAATTAAAACAATAGTCTTCCTGATGTAGCCAGACTCCTTAAGACGCCTAACCCTTATATAGGCTGTCGATGGGCTCATATTTAGTTTTTTGCCAAGCTCTACAAAAGTCAAGTCGCCTTGCTCCTGGAGAAGCTCAAGAATTTCTTTATCCTTATCGTCTAGCTCAAACTTGATGCTGACACCACCTCCAACTATTCTAAAATAATTATAGATATAACTACATAAAAATATATTTTAATGCTTCCTAGACAACAGATAAAAACAATACCTTAAACCTAAATAAAGAGTTAAAAAGTTATCATGCTCTAGGAGCAAGATAGAATTCCGCTCCACCACCAACAACAAGAGAGAAATCAAGCTTAAGCGGAATATTATTTCCAAAATTGATGGATACTTGGCTGGCTATACTTGTTATCTTCAGAATCTTCTCCAAATATGAAACATCATACGAGGATTCTGCAGGGTTCTTGAATTTAATGTCTATAAGTGATCCTGTCTCGCGTTGAAGCCTGGCTAGACCTTTCCTGGTATCGTCCTCAACAAGCTCGATGGCCTCATCGCTTCTGCATATAAATCGGATATAGTTCCCGATAGCCGCTATATCCTTCACAGCTATCTTGAAAGGATCCGATAAAACAATTGCCGATACATCGAAATCCAGATCCAGCTCAGGGATTTCTGACGTGGGAATCTCTATATTTCTAAATTTAAATCTTCTAGACGGCAAACCCTCAACTATAAACTCCACAAACTCCCCATCGCTACCTAGCGATATCTTATCTGTTTTTTTAACTCCCTCCAGCACGTTTTCTAGGCTCTCTATGGAAACTCCAATCCCAAGTTCTCTTTCCACCTTCAGATCGAGAAAAATATCCGATGGCAGATCTATCTTTATTAGCGCAACTTTAGCCGGATCCAGGGCGGTTATCGATATCTTATTCTGCGATACATTAATCAGGAATTCATCTACAATACCGCGCATAGCCTCAGCTATAGATTTAATAAGTTTCACGTCTGGAAAACCTATATAGACTTGGGGCTCAATACTCATCCTCATAGAATCTATACACCACTTTAGTGCTTTAATATGTGATCATATTAAAAGCTTTTATAGATTTCAAGAACAACTAGCATGACCTGACAATATATGCCTCTATATGTAGACCGCTGTGCTCCTTTAAAAGATCATTAAAACCCTTCCCATTAAAAATAGATAAGCACACCTCAATATACATATCCCCTGAGGATGCGCCAGTATATAGCTTAAAGAGCCTTATATGCTCACTACCATAGTACTTGTAGTCAAGAATAGTGAAGCTAGGCACTATGGCCGCAATATATTTTATTGTATGAGTAATATACATATTACTTAATCTAACACCAGCGCTTCTGGCTGAAGGGTACAGTGATCTATATGACTCAGCTAATTCAAATATATCTAGCGCTCTGTACGCCCCGAGATCCAGGGCCACCCTGCACTTCCAGAGCGTAAGAAGATCTTTAAGACCTTTCGGATGATTTAATGGATCTATAAGCAGTATGGCGTCCATCCTATTTAGATCATTAACCTTAACTATCCCAAACCTCCTGAATGCTTCTATAATATCACTATAGCTGATCGAATCGGTGCTTGTTAGATCGATAAAAACCCCTGAGACATGAAGCCGCTCAAGCATTTTGCTATATGAAGAGTCAGCACCCAGTATATTATGGTCTAGATAAAGCTTTATTCTTCCTAGATCTATACCCATTCACCTAGATCTCTATAATCTCTATATCCATAGATTCTATATCCAAAATACCTAAAGTAGCCTTCCCAGTTAAATATCCACACGCCTCTCCAGGATTCACGACTAATGTATCATCAATCCTTCTAACATCTATACTGTGTGTATGCCCGTATAGCACTATGTCGTATGCGCCGCTTCTAGCTATGTGGTCGATAAAAGATCTGGTGGTGTCAGGATCACCTAGACCATGAACCAGAAGTATGCGCTTACCACCTAAATTCAATGTGTGGGGCTGCTCATATATGTTGCTTCCAGCTGACGAAGCCACGGTATATAGACCCATCTTCTCCCCATCATTGTTGCCGTATACAGCTATGACTCTAAAGTTTGATCTAAGAAATTTAGCTAGGGAAAACGGAGCTATTATATCTCCCAGGTGTATAACTGTGTCTATGTTCTTTGACTTAAAGATCTTTATGGCCTTCTCGATATTAGCTATATTATCGTGTGTATCGCTAATAACACCATATCTCATGGGCTCCACCTAATCTGGCTCACATTTATTATGTATAAACTTTAATTTTATAAGGATGCTTATGAGCAGTAAGAAAGATCTTGCGATGAAAATAGCCTCGTATATAGATCAGCTGGAATACGAATTAATAGATGAGAAAACCCGGGAGGAAATTAAAAAAAGAATACTGGATTCTATAGGTGTCGCTATAGCCGCATACAACGCCCCACCCGTGAAGGCTGCGAGATCAATAGCTAGGCGAGCGGCACCAGCGAGCGGGAGTAGCGGATCATATATATGGGGTGATGGAGTAAAGACCATACCCAGCTATGCAGCATTGGCTAACGGGATAGCGGTGAGGTATCTAGACTTCAATGACACATACCTCTCTAAGGAGGCGATGCATCCAAGCGATATGATCCCTGCATTGATCGCTGTTGGTGAAGATTACGGCTTAAACGGAAAAGACCTTATTATGGGAATTGCCGTAGCATACGAAATCGCAGCACGCTTAGGCGACGCGTTCTCGGTTAGGAGTATAGGCGTGGATCACGTAACCTATATAGCTATAGGTACAGCGGCCGGAATATCTAAACTACTGGATCTACCTATAGAGAAAACATACAACGCTATAAATCTAGCCGTAAATGAAAGCGTATCTTTAAGGCAAACAAGAGCAGGAACCCTAAGCATGTGGAAAGGCTCAACCGCTGCATTCTCATCTATGAAAGGTCTTGTCTTAAGTCTCCTGGCGTCCGAGGGTGTAACTGGCCCATCACCTGTTTTTGAAGGCGAATTCGGCTTCTTCAACGTTATATCGAAAACAAGTTTTGATATAGAGAATTTTGGCGGTGTGAAAAATGAGGAGTTTAGGGTTTTGAGAACCTCTATAAAGAACTGGCCAGTTGAGTACCACGCCATGTCTGCTGTAGAGGCCGCACTAAAGCTTAGGGAGAAAATCAAATCCCTTTCCGAAATCGAGCTGATAGAGATCGAGACGTTCACCGTCAGCTATAAAATTATAGTAAAGGATCCTGATAAATGGGACCCGAAAACTAGGGAAACAGCCGATCATAGTTTACCGTATATTGTAGCTAGGGCACTAATAGATGGATATATATGGATAGACTCGTTCTCAGACGAAAAAGTGCTGGCTGACGATGTTAGATCTATAATGGGGAAGATGAAGGTAATGATAAACAGCCAGTTCGATGAAGTCTATCCAGAGGGGATACCCAATAGAATAAGAATATACGTGAGAGAAGGAGAAATGTATGAGGAAACGGTAACCTATCCAAAAGGCCACTTCAGGAATCCAATGAAGCGCGAGGATGTAGAGCAGAAATTCTATAGGTGTGTCGGTGATGCGATCGACGAAAATGATGCTAAAGAGATCACCAGGATTATCTGGAATCTAGAAACATTGGACAGCATATCTAAGCTAACTGAATTACTAAGGATCAGAAAATGAATGGCGAGCCATGGCTAGAACAACATGATAGAATTAAAGATCTATTCATAGATCACGGAGCAAGAAAAGTTGCTTTAGAGGATGGCGATGGATGCTTAATTATATATATAGACTACAAAGACGACATCTACGTGGCTTTTTTAAGATACGATCCAAATATCCCAGTATACTACATAAAGGTGGTTAACGGCAAATATATACACACATACAGCTGTGCATCCTCAGAATACATACCCAACGGCCTCTATGTGTTCGCTAAAGATCTAAGTGAGCTGATACCTAAAACAATACAGAAAATTAAGGCCCTTAAAAATATAGAGGCGAAAGCCTCAGGGGGCTCCTAAGTCATCACCTGAACTATTCAGTGACCGCCACATACATCATTAAGAATAGGAAACCTACGCTATCTATAGCCCCCACTAAAGAATTAACGTAGCTAGCTATTTAAATTTCGGTATATTGGATTGCCTCAACACTATATCTTATTATTTAGGATATCATCCAGAAAATCCATAAATCTAGCTTTGAATGATTCGATAAGGATCCTGCCTTTATCAACATCACCCCTGCCAGGATCCCCAAATGCCCCTACAGTATATCTGTGGGCCTCGTTGCTGTAGAAATATACTTTGGGCCTAACTGTCTGCTTTAGGGGATGCCACTTATCCGAATATTTTCTCCTACTCTCTTCAGATCTAACTAGATCCTTCCTAACATCCAAACCCAGGGCATAGGCAATAGAAGTCTCCACCTCATCTGCATGGTAGAATCCCGAGCTGAACACGCGATCAATAACGTCGCCGATAAACTCCCACCAATTAACTAGATAGAGTCTCCTGCTGGGATCTATAGATCCAGATACCCTCCGAAGAGCAACCTTCAGAATATCTGAATTACCAGCGTGGCCATTCAGCACAACAACATATTTAAATCCCGTTTCAATGAGAGACAGCACAAGATCACTGACGAACGATATATACGAATCAAATCTAATCGATACAGTACCGGGGTTACCAAGCCACATCTCAGAAACACCAAAACTCAACGAATCGCTAACCAGCACCCTGAAACCCTTCCTCCACGCCTCAAGCGCAGAAATATAGGCCAGCTTCTCAGCTATATAGGCATCTGTACCAAGAGGTAGATGAAGACCGTGCTGCTCAATAGATCCTGTAGGTTGTATAGCTATGCATGGAGTAGTGTTTAAGCATAGATCATTAAACTCCCTCCAGGTAAGATCACGCAAGTATATTTTAGGCGGCGAAACAGACACAGCAGAACATCCGAGAATAGGAAACTGAATAAAGCTATATAAAAATGTACGAAGTATTTAAGGCAACGCCCCAATAGGGATTATACATGTATTTTAATGATAATACTATAGATAAAACATAGGATATGGTTTCTGAAAGTGAAGGTTCCTAATAAGATCCCTAGGGTTAGGGTTATTTCCTTCACTGGCGATGGTGAGAGGCTTGTTGCCTCGTCCTCCAAGAGGTCTCTATCTTCGAGGGATGTCGAGGAGATCTTTGAGCGGATGAGCGATGGCGAGGTCGAGACTTGGATTAGGGAGACCTTGAGGC
>WANO01000046.1 GCA_015521765.1 Desulfurococcales archaeon | reverse complement strand
CTGTAGACTTCGAGTTAAACAGCACATAGATAGATCCGTTCGGAGAGAGCGATGCCCGGATCCTCCTGACAATATCTCCGAGAATGAGGAAGTACAGATCTATATTCAGGCTCGAGAGATCCTTAGACCTCAAACCCCTAATACTCCCAGCACCACCATTAAAGAGCGAGAGAACGATATAGTGCACCACACTCAGATCGGTATAGTTCTCAACACCCCCGGGGTATGGAGGATCTAGAATAGACAGATCAATAGAGCGCGGAAGCAGAAAACCATCCCCCTCGTTGAGGGACCCCTGAAACACACGGCAGACATTACTTCTAGATGTAGCGTAGGAGCCTAGGGTTCTAACAGCTATCTGGGTCTCCAGCTGATCCCTAATAACCGAAGCCAGACCCCTCCTACCTATAGACCTGAGCGTCCCGGGATAGTGGGCAACAATATTGTATTCAACCCCATGCTCCGGAACCCACAGAGTCTTGTTTGCTGCAGCCGGAATAGGCTCAGATACCCCGGGGTCCCATAGAGTTATTGTTGAGGCAACCTTGGACGACTCGCTCAATGCTGTTTTAAGAAGTGTAGTATAGTTCTCGTCATCCAGATCGTTTATATAGTCAATCAATCTGGAGTATATAAGCAGGGTTCTTGGAGTAAATATGTTGCCCAGATCACCGTTTAACCCCTTCAACAGCTTTCTAACCTCTCTGGAGGTCCCCAAATCGATATTTCTAATCTTCTCCTTCAGATACCCAACTAGCCTCTCAGCATACTCTACAGACTCCTCAATAACTCTACATAGATCCCTATTATCAACCAGCGACACCCAGGAGCTCCCGACTCTGGATGCATAGGCACCCAGCGATCCATCGCTGCTAAGCATGCACAGCCTAAATCTAGGCGTATACAGGGGTTTCTTGGAGACAACATACTCATCTCCACAGGTTCCGCATCTAGCCTTCTCGCTGTCTGAGACGCTGTTCAGCCCTCCACAGCTGGGGCATATAGCTATCTTCATGCCTCTCCTAGTTTTTCTGCTGGCTATCCACGTGGGTATTCTGCCTCTGGTGTATAGCACATAGACTATTTGTTTGCCTTCGAATAAAAGGTGCTTCTCCAGATCTTTCAAAACCCCGTCGAGGATCCCGATAGAGATCTTCTCATACTCCCTCGCATCTATACCCCGAGACAAGACAATCATGGATCTGGATATAGCCACAGCCACAGGATTGATGTCTGTAGCGGTCACATTGAATCCAGCTCTGCATGCCTCAATAACCCCGGTCCCTCCACCGGAGAAAGGATCTATAAAATGTCTCCCTGAGGCGTACGGCACCATTGTTTCTGGATCTTTAAGCGCTCTATAGACCATATCGATCCTGTCCCCAAATAGGTGGTGGGCAATCATGAACCTGTATATCGAGGAGAATCTCCTACCCCACCATCTATGAACCCTATATATTGGGTCCCTTCTACCGATCTCCCTAACCGACATCTCAACTAGAAGCGATAGATAGTCAAGCTCTACCCTCTGGTGGTGGCTCAAGAAGCACCCTAATTCTATAAGCTAGAAAATAAAAGGACTCAAAAACAAAACCCCGCTTCACGCTTTCAAATGCCTATTGAACCAGTCCAGTATGAGCTTGTATCTCTTTAGCCTGGATCTGGGCTTACCAACCCAACCAAAGGTATGGCTACCCTCCCTAAACAATGCTATAGCTGATTCCTTCCCAAGATACTTTAGGGCTGTATGGAAGCTCAGCGACTGATCTATATAGCATCTATAGTCATTCATGCTATGGATAAAAAGCACTGGTGTGGAGACCCTATCTGCGTAATATATAGGTGATTTCTCCACAAGCCTCTCTCTACCCCTAACTACATCGCCCCCTATCTGATCCGGAACAAAATAGAATCCAATGTCCGTTGTGCCGAATTCAGCCTCCCAGCTCGAGATACCGTTCTGCGATACCGCTACCTTGAAGATGTCTGTGTGGGTTATGATCCAGTTAGTCATGAAGCCACCATAGCTTATTCCAGTAACCCCTATTCTAGACGGATCTATAACCCTGTATCTATCGACCACGTACCTGACCCCCTCAATCAGATCCTCATAATCCCTAGTACCGTATCTCCCCCTTATATCGGCAAACTCCTCACTATACCCATCGCTCCCCCGGGGATTGATATATATTACCGCATACCCATTGCTGGCAAGTAGCTGATGCTCAAACATGAACGTGTACCCAAACTTGCTTTTGGGGCCTCCATGGATATTCAGTATAGCCGGGATCTTTCTCTCGCCCTCCACACCATCGGGTATCATTATCCAGCCCTCAACAAGCTCGCCGTCGGACGCCTCGAAAACGAATCTCTCTGGCTTCACGAATCTATAGACACGCTTAAGGAACTTATTGAAGTAGGTTACCTGTCTCTCCACACCATCTCTAAATACATATAGCTCGGCTGGATTGACAGGATCGGTTTTTATATAGGCTATAACCCTCTGATCCTGGGACACATCGAATTCGTCTATCACGAAGTCCCCGTCTATAACTGGCTTGTGCTCGGAGCTATCGATGCTGTATTGATACAGAGTGAATCGACCTCCATCGCTAAGCAGATAGTAGACGTTTCTCCCCCTTATCCTCACTCTAGGTATGGACGCGTTGGGTCCTCTAAGATCGTGATACACCCTTCTAGCCAGCCCCCTACCCTTGGGGGACTCGTACGCTATAACCTCCCCGCTATCTAGATCCATCAGCAGAAGCCTAAGATGGGTTGCGAATCCACGCTCAAGCCTATGAGCCTTTACAGCCAGGATATTATCCTTGACCGATAGGTTCTCCACATAGTAGCTCTCTCCATTAGCTAGATAATCTATGGCTCCGGAATCGAGATCCATCACAGCTATTTTAGCTAGATAAGGCCTCTCGGGATCATCACTCAGCGCTAAAGCAGCGATACCTCTATCCGGCTCATAGTCAAACGCCACAACATTCACGTCTTTTGAGGTTAAAGGCTCCATATACCCGGATCTGTGGTCTATCAGGTATAGCCTATTCCTATAGCCAGCCACAAACCCTACGGCGTCGAACCATATGGGTATCTTGTCGGAGTAGACGTAGTCTGGATCCTGATCATCCACGGGGTCCCTCAACAATGCCAAGATAAGGCCGTTTCCCACACACCTGAACCCCAGGACAGGTTTATTCAGCTCTATAAGGGTCTCCCTCACAGATGGGCGCCTCCAGTACACAAGCTTCAGCTTCTTATCCTTATCGCTATTACTGTGGGATATATAGATCAGGGACTCATCATCAACCCATACAGGTGTGCTCTCTCTACCTTCATCTGTTGAAAACACCAGTTCCCCTGTCTCGGACTCTACTACATTGACTCTTGATCTATAGATGTTTCCGTCTATATCGGGCTTGGTCGCGGTTAAAGCTATAAGCTCCCCGGAGTTATTCAGTTCTATATTCGAGATCGACGTGAATGATTGAAAAGTATCGGGGGCTAGTTTCAGCTTGTTCTCTCTCAAAGCGTATCCCGTTTTTCGATATATAGGGAGCGATATAAATTTATATTATAAGGTAGTTGTCTTCTTGATTATATACCAGATCGATAGGGATAAGGGATATATCAAGGTTGGTATCGAGAGCGATGATGATCTGTGGGTTCTAGCCATGGTTATCTCGGAAGGGGATCTAGTTGCGGCTAAAACCACCAGGGATGTGAGTATAGATGGTTCAAGCAAGAGGAGGATGCCGATGACGCTAACCATAAGGGTTACTGGGATGGAGTTCCAGGCGTTTTCCGGTAGGTTGAGGATTAAAGGGGTCATTGTGCACGGGCCTGAGAGATATGGGCTCAAGGGATCGTACCATACCCTCTCTATAGATGTGGGCTCCGTTGTAGAGATCTGGAAGGCTGAGGAGAGGTTGAGTAGCTGGATCATTAATAAGCTGAGGTCCTCCACCCAAAAGGGTAGAAGGGCCATTCTTGTTGCCTTGGATTACGATGAGTATTCTATCGCTCTTATTCAGGGGCAGGGTATCAGGATTCTTGCTGAGGGTTCCTTCAGCGGTGTGAGCAAGAGAGATCATTCATCATATACACAGTTCTCGAGCGAGCTGGAGAAGCTTGCTGAAAGTATAGTTGATTCGGTCTCAAGGTATAAGCCATACGCAATCGTGATCGGGTCTCCAGGGGACCTCAAAAAAAGGCTTAGAGATATGATACTGGAGAGGAAGATAGGTGGTGTGGGTATATATCTAGACTCGGTGTCTATCGGTGGGCGTCCAGGGATCGATGAGCTCGTTAGAAGAGGTGTGGTTAGCGAGGTTCTAAAGCACTACTCCATTATAGAGGCACAATCTATCTTGGACGAGTTCCTCAAGAGGGCTTCCCAGGAGCAGGAGATGGTTAGCTCCGGGCTCGACAGTGTTGAGAAGGCCTCGAGCATTGGTGCTGTTGATAAGCTTGCTGTGATCGATGATCTTTTGAGATCGGATCTTGAAACCAGAAGAAGAATAGATGAGATAATAATGAATGTAGAGAAAAACGGGGGTAGGGTTATAATAGTCAGCTCGGAGAGCGATGTTGGATCTAAAATAAAGATGCTTGGCGGAGTGATAGCTATCCATAGATTTAAGGTTTATCACGGATAGTGCCATCCTCTAAACCGAGTGGTGTAGCGAAGTGAAGCACCCTCTGCGGGAAGGGTATGGTTATACCGTTCCTCTCCAGCTCCTTCTTTATCATCGCAACGAGATCCTTTCTAACGTCTAGGTACGTCTGAGGAACCACCCACGCCTTAACGAGTATGTTAACCGAGCTGTCCCCCAGCTCACTCACAACAAGTATGGGTGGCGGCTCAGCAAGCACTAGGGGGTGTCTGTCCAGTATCGATTTTATTATCTCCAACGCCTTGTTGGGGTCGTCATCGTATGATATACCTACATTCAGGACTACTGCTCTGGTCTTTAGCTTTGTTCTATTGATTAGTGAGGATGTGAATATGGTGTTGTTTGGTATCCTAATGATCTCTCCATCCAGACCCCTAATATATGTTGAGAGCATCCGGATATCTATTATGAACCCCCTTATATCGCCACTGATCTCTACATAGTCCCCTATATTGAAGGGTCTCTCAAAATAGTTGAGTATACCCGCAAAAAAGTTGCTCAACAGGTTCTGTGCGGCGAACCCAACAACTATACCCCCTATAGTTCCGGCAAGAACCAGGCCCGACAGATCTATTCCCGCAATACCTAGCGCTACAGTCAATCCTATTAGAGCTATCGCATAGAATACAGCCTTGGATATTCCAGAAGCTATATGACTTGGTATCCTGGTGGATAGCGTCTTCAGAGCTATACTCGATATCTTTCTAGCGATCAGATACGTAACCACCAAAACAACAACTACCTGGGCAACCAGCAGCGCGTGCTGCGGTAATGCGGCTAGCTCCCTAACTATGTTGCCTGTTGTCGCGTTCAATACGCTTTCTGTCGCCTCCTGCAGCTGGATTGAGTCTAGAACCATATATGTGGCACCCTGCCTATGGGATTATAGAGCGTATATCGCTACAGCCCCTCCTCCATTATATACGTCGTTTTCTTACCGTATGATGCCGCATATGGGGCTATCTTGCTATAGTTCCTGCATGGGGGAACATTATCTAGCTCTACGGTTGCGATCGCTTTCCCTATAGCCATGCTCCACCGGATACTGGCTTTTATAGTTTCTATAGCTGGCGGCTCTCCGCCACACATATATATGCTTAGGTGCTGGATTGGCACCACTAATCTAGATACGGTTACCCATCGATCTGACTGGTTAGCTATATTCAGGACGGCATTGATTGAGAACGAGTCATATTTCCCGCTATAACTACTGGGCTGGCTATTTAGCTCCACATTGTAGTATCTAGCTATAATTCCTGATTCAGGTGAACCGTATAGAGCCAGCTTGTATGTCGGCGAGTGTATTATGTCTAGGAGACTGTATGTATCGCTTCTCTTTATATAGATCGCTATATCCGGCAGGAGCCTAGCTTTAAATACCCCTCCGCTGTTTGGAGGTAGCATGACTGGATTGCTTATTCTCATCATTAGGTGATTATACATTTTTCTCGGATCGTTGTTCCAGTTATCTGGAAAGATCTCGAGCGTATCGGCGTTGTTTATCAGTTTCTCTATCCTAGCCCCATAGGTGAGGAGTTCGCTATACGAGATCAGCTTGTATGATGCACTGTCCTCGGGTATTATTCTGGTGTATCTGTAGGTACCCCCTGATACCTTAGTTATTTTAATCTGTGAATCGTATATATTGAATTCTATGGTTTTCTGTGATTTTAGATCTATAGATCCATACATCAGCCAATCCCAGCCTGAAACTGTATTTTGTTTCTATATTCTTCGCTGATTATTATTTGGATTAATAGTGTTTTGCCCTATCCAGCTTCTGGGGCGTAATTAATTATATGTTTTTAAGAATTCTAATGTACCAAATTATCTAGGTGTTTATTTGGTTAGTAAGCTGTATATAGATCTGGATAGCACGCTGGTGATTAATCCTTTAGAGACGTATGTTAGGCCGAGACTATACAGCAGGGTCTCTAGGCTTCTGGGGATCAGCGAGGAAGAGCTCTCAAGGCTTCTCGGTAGCTACCACCTGAAGTTTGCTTCAGCTGGAGATATACGCTCATACGACTGGGACTATCTTTTGGAGGAGATCTTAAGGGACCATGGAATCGATAAGTCGGTATTGGATGATCTGAGCTTTGAGAACCTATTGAGGGAGGGCTGCAGCAATACTGTTGTTCTCGACGATGCCCCCATGGTTCTTCAGAGGCTTAAAGATAGAGGCTACAGGCTGGTTCTAGCCACAAATGGATTATGGAAGTACCAGGAGTGTGTCCTGAAGGAGTCTGGACTGCTCCCCTACTTCCACTCAGTGATCACTCCGGATAAGGCGGGATGCCTAAAGAGCTCAAGAAGGTTCTACGAGTATGATGGAGACCTTAACGATAGCGCGTCTGTGGGGGATAATCTGGTTTTCGATATCTACTACCCCAAGAGCTATGGCATGGTAACTATATTGGTGAAGAGGCCGTGGAATGTGGGTAGCAGGTATGCGGAGGCTATAGGCATCAATCCTAATGATATTAGGCCTGACTATGTTGTGACCGACTTGAGGTCGTTGCCGGAGCTGCTGGAGAAGATATAGCTGTAGTGGTTTATCCTCCTGGCTCGATGACTATTAGCTCATATCCCTTTATAAGATCTATATATACCTTTAATGATCTATCAGAAACATCCACCTTAAACGACTTGTTGGTCAGCGGCGAGTACGCCCTATAGCTCTTACCACTGTCCTCTATATCTATATATAGCTTTACCCCAGCCACAGGGATTATCTCTCTTATCGGGTGCACCCTATATGAGGGATCAAATGCCGGCAGAGCCTGCTTACTCGGGCCTGTAGGAGTGCTTAATATGAGCTGGTTATAGCTGTGGTTGATTATGAACACTATATACCTATCACCCTGAACATACGGCTCGACCTGCAGGTTTTCAGGGCCCTCAACCCTTATCGGGGATCTGGGGCCATGTCTCTTAAGGGGTCTTAGAAGGAGCTCGGCATAGTCCGGATGCCCCAACCTGCTATAGTGTGCTCCAAGCCTCACAGAGTAATATATAGCTACACCTGATCCGTATTCCTTGACTGTTATTCCAGCCAGATTAATAACAGATCCAGGAGCCGGAGTACTCCTCCCCAAAGTATATTCGTATCCATATGCACTTCTCCCCAGCTTTCCCCAAGCCAGAACCTTACAGTCTATAGGCCTAGCCCTCACCAGCTCACCCAGTCTGGGCTCGAATCTCTCTGTCACGAATTGAACGCTTTGATCACCAAAAACTATCGAGGACGGCATGTTTCTCCAGTAGGTCTCATATATCTCCTCACCCGGCTTTCCTAGATCTAGATAGCTATAGCCGAACCATAGAAGCCCCTCATAGTTTATGCCAAACACATCTTGAAGGGCTAGCGCATGCCTGTAGCTGTAGTCGCTTCGCATCACACCGAATTCGTGTGTTGCCACCAGTATTCCCCCGTCTTCAACATACTGTTTGAATGCCTCCTCCTCCCTATCGTTCATCATGCTCATTCCCGCAGCTATGATTATCGGGTACTGCTTCAGTTTATCTAGATCAGCTATATCTGGGGTAGCTATATAGCTCCAGGGAAGATTCTTATGCATAGCCATCAGGGAGAATCCTTCGATCTCCCCTATATAGTAGTCTGGGTTTCTCCAGTAGTACTTGTCGTGTGTTTCCGGATCAAAAACTATACCTATATACCTAACAGGCCTAAGATCCCTCAGGTAGTCCGATACACGATCAAGCTCGTCATATACGGCAGCCAGAGCATCCAGCCCGCGTGGATCCTCGAAAAGCTGGGAGGAAAACACCGTTGCTATCGGGTGACCACCAGACGCGACTATCTCCCAGACACCCTGCCTAATAACGTTCTCTGGGGCTGACTGGACAGGTCTCAGTATATAGAACAGGTTCCTGCTCACTAGAACAGGCTTGTCATCGCCTATTAGGGCTTTAGTTAGCTTGGTGACTATAGTTAGTAGACCGGGACCCCTAATATCAGCCTCGCTAGCCTCCGCGAATACTGCATCTAGATAGTCTCTCGATTTAACCACAACTATATTGCCTCTACCGGCCCATCCGGCTGGGTGGCTATTATAGAAGAATATGGCGTCTGGCTTGATTTTTTTAATAGCATCCCTCATCCTTGCAATAGATCTTTTCACGACCTCATACCTCCAGTCCCAAGCTACCCTCGAGGCTGTGTTCTCCGGATCAATATTTCTAGGTAGCTCAAGGCCCGTCTCCTTCTTGAAGGTCTCTGTACAGTAGCTACAGTAGCAGGCTTTAGGAGGATCTGGAAGGTATCTGAAGCTGTCCAGAAGGACCCCATCGGCATTAGTTATTGCTATAGCCTCCTCAACCTCCTTAACGAAGTAGTTCTCCAGAGCAGGACTGTTGGGGCATATTAGGGGCCAGTGCGGATCCGTAACCTTCTCTTTTGATGGGTAGTGCTCCAGAACAATCACTTCGCCCTCAGAGTTTCTTTGGGCCCATTCGGGATGTATCCTGTATAAATACCTGTTTGCCGTGTGGGCCATCATGGCCACAACCTTTATCCCTAGCCTACCCGCTTTCTCTGTGAGCTCCGAGAGATCCAGCCTGGAATTGTGGTGCCTTGGATAGAGCCTGCTCCTGGGATAGAAGACACGGCCCCACGCATCCCTGCCAAACACGATAATCATGTTGGCTTTAACCCTATTCGCTATCTTCACAACTAGCTCAGAGTCTATTCTATCCGCATAGAACCCGTAGGGATCCTCAATATTGAGCTGCAGAACCCTTAGGGGCTTGTTCCACCAAACCATCTCATATACCCTTTACCAACAGCGGTTTCCATAGGATTTTTTCTTGGGCTGATTAAATGCTAGGTTAATAATGTATTAATATAATAGCTTGAAATCGCTGTGGGGCATCTAGATGGGTGCCTGAAAATACTTTACAAGCTCAACAGCCTGTTAGAGCCGGATCAGGTAGATGGATCCATCGTTAGCCTCAAGCTTATCTATACAACTGGAGAGATAGTAGCAGTAGGCTACCACAGAACACACCACCGCGTCGGCTAGATCCTTATTTCTAGATAGAAGATCCATATCGATAGAGCTATCAATCCCCACACCTATACGGCTCAACAGTAAAGCTATATTCTCTACCCCACTACTCTTTAGAGCGCTCCTTGGATGCGTCTCAATAACTATAGCCCCCCGCTTCTCTATTTCCCTAGAGAGACTCCAAGCCCTTGCAGTAAGATCTCTCATATAGCTAAAGTTGGGAGGAAACACCTTAAAGCCTCTCGATATAGCTAACCTATCAACCATACGCATCCTTGGAGGATTTGTCAATGGCGCGTCTATCGCTATAACTTCAATCCCATCCCTATCTATAGACTCAACTATATCTTCATCGCTATAGAGACATTTAGTCTTAATCAGACTCGCTATGTCTGTATCGATAACTCCGTAACCACTACATCTATGGGGTTTAGCTGAAAGATCCAGACCTGCAACCCTCGCGATCGGGTACTACACCTACAGGGATCAATCCTCAACAGGCTCCAAGCCTAGTATCTCCACCCTATCCAGAATCCTAATGACTTTCCCACCCTGCCCCGGCCTAACTATAGTGTTTATACAAGCCCTATAGTTATGATCATTCTCAAGAAGCCTTATCCTCGGCCTCTTCTCAATAAAGATCTTCTGGAAAAACAGAGTCTCCTTACCAGTAAAGGGGTCCCTCGATGGAACAACACACCTCTTAGAGATGTTTCGACCCTCCATAACCACATCACCAACCCTAAAAACCACGGCCTTTCCAGGCCCGGCATATAGCCTATCCTCCCAGAAGGCATCTACCCCACCAACCTCGATGTTGGCCCTGAACCTAAGCCTGGCCTGAAGTATATCCCAGTCCTCAAACCACGACGACACAGTGCTTAGGGTTGCTGTGCTGGTTATGGTTGGTCCATTATACTTTATATCGTCGGGGAACCCTGTATCAGTGTTTTTAACCACCTTAACCTCATAGCCGAAAAATCTGGTTAGCCATCTCTCGAACCTTTCTATCTCACTATCCAGCTCGAATGTTTCTTCATCTCCACACGCCGAAATATGGACTATAACTCTATCAATGCTTTTTAGGGCGTATCTAGCCCTCAATAAATGGATCTTCTTCTCCCTTTTCCCATTGACGAATCTTCCCTTACTATCTACTATAGCGTATAGCCTATCATACATGAGTGAACCCGAGCTTGTGATCCTTGCTTCCTCAACCTCTTTGGGTGGTAGGCTCTTTATTGGGTAGATCATGATCTTATATACAAAAGGCTGACCAAAGCTATTTTCAGCCATAGCTACGCTATACCAATAAATCCATTACGTGTTGACTGGTATTAAGCTTCATTCCCAGTACTCCTATGAGTTTTTACTTGATTCGAAACCGCTCCATGCGTATGGATTGATGATGTTGTTTGGGTCGAGAGCCTTCTTTATCATATCTAATATTTTTCTGGGGGTCCCTCCAGGATCCCTATCTAGCCATCTAGACCTCATAACCCCCACGCCGTGGTGGTGGCTTAGGCTCGCACCGGACTCCAGGGCTTTATCCATTACTGTCTCGACAATCCTCCAGTATATGTCGGGGTCCTTCTTGAAAACCACTGTAAAGTATAGGGCCGCACCGTTGTGGTAGAAGTGCGAGGCATGAGCAAAGGCCACCACTATATCGCCTCCGAGATCTTCAAGCCCTTTCATCACCGACCTATATGCTGTAGAGATTCTTGACCATGTAGCCGATATATCGAAGGTTTCAAACCACATGTTTGATTCATCAAGCATCCTGATCTCCTCCTCATACCTGTATCTACTCTCGATCCATCTCCTATAGGGTTCATCACCCAGGAATTTCCCGCCTTCACCCTCTATAGAGTTCTTGGCCTTTCTCCAGAGAAGCTCAACAATATCTTTATCGTATCCTTCAAAGCTGAGCAGTATAATGGATCCATCACTCCCGAACCTTAATCTAGATTCAACAGGATCACTAACCCTGGCTAGAGCCGGCGTGATCCCCTTCGAAATCAGCTTTCTCACCGCCTCGACTCCTGTCTCGAGGTCCCTGACTTCAAAGCCTCCATTCACACCGTATGGCGGTGTGTGGAATATCTTTAGCACCGCCTTGGTCACTATCCCGAACCTCCCCTCAGCACCAATATACAGCCTCTTCAGGTCAGGCCCCATAGAGGATCTAGGAGCAAGAGCCTCTCTCACCCAAAACACATCACCCAACGGAGACACAACCTCGAGGTTTAAAACGAGATCCTCAATCCCCCCATAGCCAGTGCTGTGGGAACCTGTACCCATGGACGATATGCTTCCACCAACAGTAGCTAGGTGGTACGATTGGGGGAAATACCTCAAGCTATATCCTTTCTCGGAGAGTCTCCTCTCAAGATCGGCTATAACTATCCCGCTCTCAACCAATACATATAGATCCTCATCATTGATTTCTAGCACCCTATTCATGCGCTCAAGAGACACTATAATACAGTTTCCATGGGGAAGTATGGCTCCCGTAACGCTCGATCCACCGCCAAACGGGATCAAACATGCACGATACCTATTAGCGGCCTTAACTATATAGGATACATCCTCACTGCTCTCGGGAAAAACTATCGCCTGCGCCCTAGGGGTTTCAGCACCGATCCTTTTCAGCAGCAACATATAGGGCCACCACTTTGCTGTGTATCTATCGATCACTTCGCCATCTATACTCACCTTGGAGTTGCCTAGACCGCTCTCCAGCTCCTCTATTATTCTGCTCATAGTTTCCAGCCTAGAACCCTCATTAATTTATCCCTGTCGACAAGAATTTCTCTATCTCCAGGATGTATCTTCAGGTCTACATCAGCCAGCCCCCCTATATCATTCAGCTTCACCAAGCCATCATAGAGTGAGAGAAGTATAGCCACACCTCTGCTCGTCGCGTCACCTCCTCTAACCCTCTCTATAGCTGTTCCACACGATGTGGACAGGATCTTTATGTATTCAACGCTATTCGATAAACCACCATCTATCCTCACGGTCTTTACCGCACCTATATATCTAGCTATACTCCGCACGGAATAACACACCATATGGGCCAGGCCCTCAATAACCCCCCTAACTATATCGAACCTGCTTGTGTTGCGTGATAGGCCATAGATCAGGCCGCTGGAGGACCCCCTCCTCACTGGCGATGTCATCTCACCGAGGGAGGGGATAAAATAGACTGGGGATCTGGCTTTCGCTATGTACTCATCCAGGTTGCCCGGATCATCTAGGAGGCCTACATCAACGAGCCAATCAACCACGTTTCCGCCGTTGGGCATGAATGTCTCTACACCATAGAGTATATGTTGCTTTATCTTGTAGACGACTATAGGGATCATGCCTTTAGAAGGTATAATGAATCTATCTGTGGGCGCATCTATAAAGATTCCCGTTCCGCAGGTTATCTTCACGCACCCGGGATTAATGCATGAAGATCCTATGATTGATGCCTGCTGATCCGCTATCAGGGCGTTGACGTCTACACCTCCTAAAGATCCGATCTCATCTATATTATCTATTATTTCGGCGCCAACATTATCTGGTATGTCTAGGAGGGTGTATAGTATACCTATCCTTTTAAGGGTTTTTGGGTGTATTAACCCCGTTAGGGCCTCGTTACTCAGATCGTTTATGTATTTCCTCGATAGTCTATAGGCTATATATGAGCTTAATGTACCTATGAAGGCCTCGCCCTTACCCACCTTATCATGGATCTCCGGATTGTTCTTTAGGAGCCACAGTATCTTAAGGACAGGTGTTTCCGGCCTTATTATTTTCCCGATCAATGGCAGTTTAGAATATACTCTATACCTGAAGCCTGAATAGATCTCTCTACCTCTAGGATCGAGCCACGTAATAATATTGGTTAAAGGCTCCCCTCTCCTATCCCAAGAGATTATGGAGGCCCTATAGGTAGCTATACCCATCCTCCTAACACCTAGGTTAGAGAACCTCTTTGCGCAGTGCTCTATGAAGCCCCAGATATATCTTGGATCCTGCTCGATGTAGCTTCCTTCAGCAACATATCTGCTTCTAACCCGCTCTATCGGGGTCCCCCTTAGAGCCTCGTCATAGATATATGCCTTTAGACTGCTTGTTCCAATATCTATTACTCCGTATCTCATGCCTGCTCGATCCTCAGCTGATCCACATGTTTAGGTATATCTATAAAAACAATATCTCTATCTAGAACGATAGCTCTCCCATTAACTCTTATCTTTCTCCCTTTACCCCCATAGATCATGATTCTCCCAACACAACTACGAAGACCCCTGGGAAACACCCTTATATTCCCCAAACCCCTATCGATATATAGCTCGACCCTATCACTGCCGCATGAGAGGTTTTCGGCGTATAGCCTTGCCATTTCAACTAGATCTGCAGGATCGTACGTCTCGATCGCTGCATGCCCAACAGGCTGGAGCTTGGCAAGCGGGTTCCACGGCCTAAACATCGATATTATGAGCGTATCAACCCTAAGCGTTCCTCTGCTTGTTTCCACCCTGCTCAATCTATGTGCTCCATGGACAGATCTTATCCGAGCCCTAATAACCTCCACACCATCGATGTCTCCTAAGCGATCTGTCTTGGGATCAATAATCACTATCCTCCTAGATCTATATAGGAGCATTCGGGACAGCAAAAGGCTATATCTATTTAATCCATAAAATGCCACATGCATACCGGGAGATAGATCGTTGAGCACGAGATCTAGAGCTGCATGGAAAGGATAAATACCAGCGGGCCTACACCCAAATATGCCTAGCTCAACAAGCGTGGAAACCCTATATCCTGTGGCCGCAAACCCATCATCTATAACCTCCAGCCTATCTCTGGATGACGTAACTACGCTTCCACCCTTCATTAGGGCTGTGGTTCTCAACCTCACCTTAATATCTCTAGCTACCTTATCGATGATCCTCATGGCCTCAGGATCTATTATCGAGACACCACCAACACGATCCCTATGCTCAACAACCTCAACATCAAATCCTCTATCCAGAAGCTCCCTAGCTAGGGCTAGCCCAGAAAGTCCCGCACCCACAACAACTACTTTACCACCCATGAATCCCCATACCCCTTCCTCAGCTTTCTGGGATCTATATTCAGTAGCCTTGACAACTCCACTATCGCTCTCCCCAAGCAGTTCTGCCCCTGGCAAGCACCCATACCAAGCCTAGTATAGAAACATAAGCCATCAAGCGTCGAGACCCCCTTGGCCACAGCCTCCTTCAGATGAGCCATACTCACTCCCATGCATGGGCACACAATATCTCTCTCGTCGCCAGGATCGGTCTCTATATCCCTATACGGCTCCTCAGCTTCAGAACGTTCATGATCGACAACCCTACGCCGACGTCTAAGCTCTAATCCACCTCTCCAAAGCATCCAGACCACTATCTTAGCTATGGCCGGTGCCGCCGTAAGTCCTGGAGACTCTATACCTATGAGATTCACTATCCTTCTAGATCTTTTTGAGTAGCCTATGTGGAAGTCCCCGTTCCTCGATGATGGCCTCACCCCAACATAGAGCTTAACTGGGGTCCCTCTTACCCTTACTATCCCGCTGAACCTCTCTATCAGCGTGAATAGATCTCTAGGAGTTGAGCATGTGCTGGTGCATCTATCTCTACATCGATCCCTAGCCACAGATAGGTTGGGTCCCCATATCGTTGTTCCCCATAGGGTTGGGATTATGCCTCCCCCCTTTGTCTCGCCTCCACCTATATGGATTGGCGCAACTATGTTTCTGGTTTGGGTGCGGTCGAAAACGATCATGGCTCCAGGCTTAGGTACAGTCAGACTCCTATATTCAGGATCCACCATACCGGCAATGTCGGAAGAGGATAGCCCAGCAGAGTTGACCAGGAACCTCGCTCTAATAGTCCCTCTAGATGTCTCTAGAGCTATATAGTTCTCTAAAACCCTAATCGAGGTAACTCTAGTCTCTAGAAGGAAGCGTATTTTTCGCCTTCTAAGCTCGTGGTACAGGTTATATATAAGCCTGAACGAATCCACTATACCGTATCCATCGACCATAACACCCCCAAACCCAACAATATTGGGTTCGAGCCTTCTGAGGGTTTTCCCACCTACAAGTCTCACTCCAAAGCCTCTAGCCCCGTAGTATAGCTTCAGCAAGAGATACAGTATAGGCGAATAAATGAGCTGTCTCACTTTCTGGGCAACAAGTATAGCTGACACCCGCCTAAACCCGACGCCAAGCTCTCTGCATAGCCTATCATACATCCTGTTCCCGTATATGGCTAACCTGCTCTTCACGGATCCTAGAGGGAGCTGGATAACATGTATAACCCCTCCATGGGCTCTAGAAACTCCAAAGCCTGGCTCCGGATGGAGATCTATAACGGCTATCTCAAGCCTATACCTGGATAGCTCATAGGCTATAAGCAATCCAACTAATCCAGCACCTATAATGGCTACATCGAAAACCGCGTCATTATCCTCGGAGCCGTAGCTATTCATGGCCTGAACCCTGCTTATCGAGGCAGATATATGCACCCTTAAACTTTAGGAGGGACCTCCCCAGAATATGGATTGCTGAAGCCGTAATGGCAAGGACTGGTAGGCCTATAAAGGCTATGTACGCGCCACGGGTTAGTGAGAGAAAGAACATGAATGCATCGCTCCAGTCCGGGAAGGGGAATCTCACCACTGGGCCATACGCTATATATAGTGGTGCTGTATAGTAGAGCTGGAGGCTTAAAGCCACTGAAGCTATCAGTAGAGCCTTGATAGCTGTCTTTAGCGGTCTGTTAGTTGGATTTGCCGTATTGATTAACCCCAAGCATGCTCCAGCAACCAGGCTAGATACCAGTGTTGCAGCCAGGATCTTTGTGATGAACTCGTTGAAGGATTTGAGATCTGATAGGCTGTAGGGACCTCCTATAAGGCTATATATGATCCAGTAGGAGCCCTCAAACACAGCTACAGCAGTCGCCAGCTCTAGCAGTAGAGCCTTTAGCTTCTGGGACACTCCAGAGCTCTGGGTAGCTAGATATAGAGCTATGAGAATCGTTAGGGCTAGGGGCAGAACGACATATATGGATCTATACATATAGCCATCGCTGTAGAGCCTTCCAGCGATTTCTCTGTACGCGGCCCACGGATCGCTATCTAGCTGTAGGCCAAACCTATCTATCGAGGCAATAACACTTCTAGCTTGCTCTCTCGAGGCCTCACTATATGCCTCCTTGAGGCTCTCAGGCACATCAAAGCCAGACTGCAGAACCCTACCCATAGAGTGGGTTGGCAGCCTCCAACCCATAAGCATCGAGACTGTTGGAGCTATATCATGCTGCATGAAGCTCTCGCTATAGACTCCAGGAACAGTGTTTGAGCCTATAAATAGGGCGAACACCCTTCTAACCTCATACTCCGGCCCGCCGTGGTGCCCACCTCTCTTGAACCCATGGTCGTTGACTATAACAATTAGCGTGTCCCTCGCCATGTCTATGGATTCCAGCTCCTCGATAAAGCTTAGGGTCTGCTCCACTATATTGACTATTGTATTGTTATACTCCTCGCTTCCTCCACCGCTGCTATGTCCCATGAGATCCGTGTCCGATATACCTATCCATAGAAATGCTTTTTCACCGTTCCCTACAGTTGACCTCAATAAATCGATTCCTCTAGCAAGAGCATTACTCCCATGCCCAGCACCATCTGGAATCTCTATACACGAGTCTATCAGTGAGGAGAACATCCGGGCTATCGAGCTGTCTCCGGAACACAGGATTTTGAGGCCGTTCTCTTTAGCTATCTTAACCAGGCTATCCACCCTGATCTCTCCGCTAAACTCGTTTGATGATACCTCATTGATCTCTGGAGGCGATCCCGTAAGGATCGATGCCCTTCCCGGAAGCGAGTATGAGGGCATGTTGGTTAAGCCATTGATGTAGAGCGCCCCCATCGACAGAAGTCTCTTGATTGGTTCATGCTTGCTCGCTAGATCAAGTAGTATGTTGGTGTTTACCCCGTCGTAGAGTATGAATATGATGTTCCTGTATGCTGATTCATACCCGTTCGGGATCTTTGGCTTCTCTGGGTTCAGCTCTAGGAGGTTATCGATGTACGGGTTCCTATAGCTGATCCATGAATTATAGCTGTTTAGTGAGATTGTGGCTGATATATAGCCTAGAAGAACTGTTGAGACAGCTACAGCTATCAGCAGCACAGCTGATTCGAAACCTGGCTTGCTACTCATAACCCATGCACCGCGCTCCAGGGAGGCGCTCTATATTTAGTTGCTATTTTCCATATTTATTGATGGAAACCTGATGTTTTAGACTGTATATAGTGTATTAATTTTAATAAATTTTCTAGCTCCAGAGTTATTGGGTTCCCGACTTTGGGTAGCGATATAGTTTTCCCCAGCCCCCAATGGGCCGAGAAATACTGTATGGAGCTGAATAGATCCCAGCAGTACAGATCGGCTGCTCGTGGATGGGTATGGCCCATACTTTTTATAGCTACAGATCTTCCTGAAGAGCTTAAAAGCATGTATCCATCAGGCAAACCAGGGTTCATACTGGATCTCTACAACGGCGAGTGCAGGGGGTATAGATTCTACAGCGACGCATCGCAAGCTTCAGCGCCATTCGTGCTTACAGCTAGATACAGCGACTGGATCGATATAATATCGGGCAAAACCAACCCCATACTGGCGTTGATGAAGGGAAAAATACGGGTGTCTAGGGGCCAGATGGGGCTGATAGTTAGATATGCAAACGCCGCGGTTGAGATGGTTAAGGCTGCCCAGAGGGTATGAGGTTTGAGGGCTGCAGTGTTAGAGGAGTATGGCAAGCCCCTAAAGATAGTGGATATAGACAGGCCCAGAGCTGAAGGAAGCTCGGTAGTTATAAAGGTTTCCGGATGCGGTATATGCCACAGCGATATACATCTGTGGAGAGGTGAGTTCTCATCGATTCTACCAGCAGACCTGCCTATAGTGCCGGGCCATGAGGCCTCGGGCGTGGTTGTTGATGTAGGCGACAATGTGCCCCCGGACATCTATCCTGGTCTGAAGGTGCTTGTGTACTGGTCATACTGCGAGCAGGACGATAGATATAGCGAGGTTGGTATGTATCAGCACTGCAGTATGAAGGCTCCTGCCGGGTTCCTTCTATATAACGGGTGCTACGCCGAATACATGCTTGTGCCCCACTATAGGTATCTTGTACCTGCTGAGGGGCTCGAGGACCTCAGTAGCGCAGCTATACTGTCGTGTGCTGGAGCAACTGCCTATAACGCGGTTAAGAGAGCAGTCTCCCACGGTGTTGGCGAGGATGAGTATATAGCAATTGTAGGCTTGGGCGGGCTGGGTGTCTTGGCGTTTCAGCTAGCTAGAAGGCTTACTGGCTCAAGGATAGTTGGTGTCGATGTTAGGAGGGAGGCTGTCGAGAAAGCTCTAGAGGTGCTGGAGCCTTTTGAGGGCGACTCTATAGTTGATGCGTCCAGATCCGATCCCAGAAGAAGCATTTTGGAAGCTACTGGGGGTAAAGACGTAAAGGTTGTGTTGGATTTCGTTGGTTCTCGGGGATCTATAGAGACATATATGGATCTTCTAGCCCCAAGAGGGCTCTATGTTATCGTGGGCCTGGGCTCCGCATATGGCCCAAGCATCCCTGTGCACCACATGGTTATTAGGGAGCTGACTATATCCTCTGTGTTCTACGGCTCGATCCACGATCTCAGATCCGTTGTGGACCTGGCCAGAAGAAAAGTAATAAACTATAGAGGCTTCACCACGAAGATCACGCTGGACAGGGTTAATGAAGCTATAGAGAATCTCCATAGAGGCAGAGTCGTGGGTAGGCAGGTAATAGAGTTCTAGTAGACATCAGCAGTACATTTATTCTAGTTATTAGTAGCGATACACAATATTCACATCGGGTGTTTTGGTGCTCATAGATCTAGAGGAGGCTCACAGAAGGATCAGGGAGGCAGGCTTTAGAGAGCCAAGCACCATAAAGCTGAAGACCCACGAGAGCTACGGAAAGATAATCGGGGAAGATATCAAGGCGCCTAAGGATATACCTAGCCGCCCAGTATCGGCGATGGATGGCTACGCCATAAATAGCAGGGATCTAGCTAGATACGGCAGGCTAAGGATTAGAGGGAAGATCTTTATAGGGGACACGCCGCCGGAACTCAAGCCTGGAGAGGCATACTATATAGTTACTGGAGCACCGCTACCCTATGGCGCGGACTCCATAGTTAGGGTGGAGGCCTCCAGGGTAGAGAATGGGTATATAGTTCCCGTCGAGAAGGTGTGGCCGGGCAAGGATGTTGTTTCTCCAGGCGACGTGGTTAAGGGTGGAATGTACCTCGCTAGAAGAGGGGATCTTGTCGACCCCTACATGGTTTCCCTCCTACTCTATTCAGGAGTGTATGAGGTTCATG
>WANO01000045.1 GCA_015521765.1 Desulfurococcales archaeon | reverse complement strand
TAGAAAGAAGGATCTTCGCAGCCCTAACATGTGGGGCTGCAGCCTCGTACTCGTCCAGGGGTTTAGTTATGGTTTTCCATATAACCAGCTTCTCAATCGGTATCTTTCCCTCCTCAAGATCCCTTATCACCCCCCTAACATACTCGACAGCTTTATCTACGCTGTCTGTGCTTAGGACTATCTCGGCGACCCTCTCCTGGATCTCCTTGGCAAGCTCCGACCAGTCGCCCCTAACCGCTTCGAACCCCACTATATCTATTCTCCCATCCATCGTTAGGCCTATATACCTCTTCTTAGCCTCCGTGAAGAACACCTTCCTATAGATCTTATCCACCTTGATCTCCAGCTCAAGCCTCTTATAGACGAGTTCTATAAACCTCTCAACCTTATCCTTATCGTAGGTTATGAATAGAGAGTCGGTATCGCCATATATGACCTTGAGACCCAGCTCCCGGGCAATAGCGATAGCCTTTCTAATCGTATCTCTACCCCACGCGGTCACAGCCTCGGCGCCTTGCCTATGGTACCATCTAGCGCCGACCCACCCCATGTAGCCGTATGCAGCGTTAGCCAGTATCTTTAGCGCTCTCTGCCTGTCGTCCAGTAGCCTGTACTCAACGGATTCCGGGTCGATGCTCTTCATCTGGGCTCTAACGCTCCTCCTTAGCTCAAGCAGTGTTTCCAGAACCCTCTTATAGAATCCAGGTGGATGCTTCCTGAACCTATACCCTATCTCCGGGGCTACCCAGCATCCGTGGGGCTGGCACTCGTGCTCGTATTCTACATAGGTGTCTGGGCCTATATTATATTTGATCATTATGTTTGGGTACATGGATGTGAAGTCCAGCACGGCTATATCCTTATGTAGTCCGGGGATTGGCTCAAGAACTATAGCCCCTCTATAGGGCTCGTACTCCCTCTCAACCCTGTTTGGGACAAGCTCGTTGTATTTGTATGCCTCCCTCATTAGGTACCACTCCAATCTATAACCTACAGAGGCTGAGCCAACCTGATCCATTGGCAGCCCGGTTAGGGATGATAGCTGGGTTATGAAGGTTAGTAGCTTCATCCCTATGAAGTGTGTAGAAACCACATCGTCTACTGCGTATTTTATCAGCTTGTCCCTCCTGGATTTGTCGTCCCAGTACCTGGGGATCTCGTACCAAGGTATATTTATCCTCTCACTCTTCTTCATGATACCGAAGTACTCAGCGACGTTGTCTAGGCTCTTCACCTTTATCTCTGGTATTTCCTCGGCGTATGGCAGCAGATCTATATGTAGCCTGCCCGGAATAGATATATGCCCATAAGCACTCTGCCTGGGCTCCTCACCCCTTTTCCTGCCTATATCTAGCCTAACTCCGTATCTTCTTGATCTTTCAATAAGGTAGGGCAGGTCGAATCCTCCTGTGTTGTATCCAAACACTATATCCGGGTCATAGCTGTTTACGTAGGATATGAACTCTCTTATAGGCTTCAGATCTATGATTCGCCCACCGGACTCGTCTGCTGTATAGACTATCTCTCCATCCCTCTCACTGTATACCGATATTATTATTACGGGATCATACTGCGGTCTCGGGGACCCCTGGGGATTATAGACCTCTATATCAAACGACATTATTCTAAGCTCGGGCAGGTCTTTTCTTGAGTATCTCTCCACAACGTCTATAACCTCGTATTCCCTATCCGCCTTATAGATGCTTGGCTTCCCCTTGTCTTGGATCCTGAACCTATGCCATGTTGATGGCGGGAGGTCCCTATCGATCATGTATCTCATAACGAACCTTATGTCGGCCTCGAGAACCTCTGATACGTAGGGGATCTGGGCCACTTTCTCTCTATACTCCCTTACCGACTCGGGTATTACTGTCTCTATTCTGAGGGCGTCCACCTCTCTGCCGTAGTATCTTTTTCTTACTGGATCGATCTTTGTTATAGGGGACCTCGGCACAGACATATTTCTGATCATTGAGATAACAGCAGAGGACTCAACCCCACTCTCCAATAAGGCGTAGAAGTATGGCCTGAAGCTCCTATCCCTTAAAACTACCCTTCTCCCCTCCTCATCTATCCCCCAGATAACTATGTGTGGCTCGTTCCTCACGATCTCGTAGGTCAGGTCCAGCACATACACATCTACTTTATTCTCCGTCAAAAAACCTTCTACCTCCTAAAATATGTTAGGAATCCAGCAAGATATATAGCAAATCACAGTCATCAAAAGCACCTACACATCCGGGGTCGTTAATCTAGGCTAATTACGCGTCTCTTTGTCAGAACAGAACTATATAGCTGCACCACCGTGTTTTTTGCCAGAGCTATCCATCTCCTCAGCTTGGCTACCGCTCCCCCACCCTCTACTTCCGGCTCGCACATATTAGGCTTCTCATCCCTGAACTCGTGGCTTCCTGGCTTGACGAGGGCTTTGATAGACTCCACAGCTATGTGGGGCAGGATACTTACGCCTCCATATATCTTTGTCTTTTTAATCAGCCACGGCATGGACTCGTAGATCTCTACGCTATCCACCCTCGCAATGATTTCCTCTCTATAGGCCCGGGATCTCTCACTGAACATGCCTAAAACCACGATCCTTCCACGGGTTATTTTCGACGCATACCTAGCTAGCCTATAGCAGATGGCGCATCTCTCGTTGTATAGCAGTATAGGCTCGTTTCCTATATCCATAGCTCTCTACTTATATAGGGTTCTTCCCTGCTTATTAGTTTCTATTTGGTTTAGATATTAGCGATGTGGATGAGATGGATATAGATACGCCGATAATAGGTTTCCCGGGAAGGGATGAGTGGTACAGGTATTTTAGGAAGTACCTTGGGCACCTCTATCTAGCTCTAGGCAGGAATATTGGCGTCTGGAGGCTTTTAAGCGGTGATATATCATCTGCGGCTTCCTCTCCTTCTCTTGCGAGGCTTCTGCTAGGCGTTATCGGTAGGAGAACTGTTGGGCATAGTGGGAGGATTAGGAGGATTGTTAGGAACGTGTATGGTGTTGGTGTTAGGGGTTCCGACCAGATCGTTAGGAAGATCCGTATGGGGGTTCCCCTAGGCAGTTTGGATGATGAGATAAAGGTTTTCAGGGTTGAGGATCGGGAGCCTATAATCAGTTTAATTGAATACAGCTACTATAGAGTTAGATCTATTCTGGAGAGGCTACCTAGGGGGAAAGAGATAATTGGTGAGATCGATTCAAGGGTGGAGAGCGGTTTGGAGGCTACATATAGATCTATAAGATCTAATCCACTAAACCTCGTTAAACAGCTGTCCTCATGCCTGCCAGCTATATCGAGGATTCAACCCCATCTAAACCCCTACTCTAGAATAGCTATCTCTTTAAGGAGTATTACTTTGGGGCATATCGAGATGTTCTACGGTAGCTACAGAGATATAGATGATTCTCTGAGATCGTTTCTAGCCAGCGGGCTGGAGCCGGCTATAGCTATAGAGAGTAATGGTGACTCAACGATCTATAGCTATAGAGAAGGCTCCATGCTGAAGGAGTTGTCTGAGCTGATTTATGGTGTTAGAAAGCTCTATTTTAGGTTAGCCAAGACGCTTAGGCCGTATGTGAGATTTAGGGATATCGAGCGCATAGGTTATTTCTCGCTGTCTAGAGAATATATGAAGCTATCTAAAGTTGTTCCCGAGGCTAGAAGGCATAGGGATATTTTAGGTAAGCTATATAGGGTTGCCTACATGGTGAGAAACATTGGCAACAATATCTATGTGATCGGTGGCAAAGCCCGTATAGACTCCAACTCATGCACCGTTTATCTTCCAAACAGCATGACTATGCGGTGCACAGATTTCAATGGATTGGTGAGTCTGCAATCCATATTATCCCTATCAAGCCTAGAGATAGAGGAGCGCGTTAGGAATATATATAAGGTGTCCTGGAAGCTAACTTACTATATAGCCTTCTGATATCCTATATAATGAACGTCAAGTAATAATGGGATAATATGTATGTCTGTATTTTTTTCGACATATGTATGAAGATATATTATTTAATTAATTAAATAATTAATTATTTGGGATGGAGATAGAAAACTTCATATTATCTACATTAATAATAGTTGTTCAGATCATTGCGGGCTTCTATGCATATAGGATTATAAAGCTCTCTAGAGAGAAATCCCTAGACCTCCTGTATCTGTGGCCCCTGCTCTTCATTCCTGGAGGTCCCGGCGAGAGGAAGCCAGAAATTCTCTATAGGTTGCTAGGTGTTTCAGTTATCACATTTATAATTATCGGCGTAACAGAGCTACTGTTCGAGGTTGAGGCCCTTCCCTTAAGCTTCCACATCTTTTCTATGCTGGTTCTATCTATTCTTCTGCTCGCGATAATATATACGATCTATAAGCTGCTGACCGAAGCCATAAAAATAAAACCGTATCCCGTAGCGGCCTCATTAAGGGATCAGTCGGCAAAACAGGCTCAGACTGGAGAAGCTTCTGGAGAGAAAAAAGAAAAAATAGTTGAGAGTGAGGCTGAGGTTCAGGGGGAGGATTCATAGCGCTTTGGAGTTCAGTATGGAGTCACTTAGTATTGCTAGGAACACGAATAGCAGGTAGGGGCTTAGTAGCTTGAACATCTTGTATATCTCTATCTTGTCGTGGTTATTTATATGGTGCATCATTTTCCTTATTATGGCTATAGATAGTGGTATTCCTATAGCCAGGGTTATCCAGTATCTTAGGCCTGATATGTAGAATAGGGCTATCAGGGCTACTATCAGTAGCACTATATGTATTATCGAGTACTTTATCGCTGTTGGTATGCCTTTAACGTGTGGTAGTGATGGTATTCCGGCTTTCTTAAAGTCCTGGTAGTTGTAGATTGCTATATACCATATGTGGGCGTTGCTCCATAGAGCGATAAGTATAACGAGTATAATCGCCTCAAGAGTTGGGTAGCCTGTATAGGCTACATACCCACCTAGAGCGGGCATTCCCCCGGCGAATCCGCCATATATTACGCTTGTCCATGTTTTTCTCTTGGTCAGGAAGGTGTAGATGTACACATATATTAGTATGCCTAGTAGGCCTGAGATGAATACCCATATATTTATTATATATGATAGGTAGAGCCCAACCAGGATCGAGATAACCGAGATCGCTACAGCAGCCCTCGTATCCAGCTTGCCTGATGGTATAACCCTTCTTTTAGTTCTCACCATGATCGAGTCTATATCGGAGTCTATCACCATATTGAATCCCGTCGATCCGGCGACCGTCAGAAATATCGCTACAGTTAAAACGGCTAGCACTACGGGATCTATAGATCCTTTCGACGCTATTAGATAGCTGATCACACCTGTAGTTGTCAGCATAATGCTCTGCCTTATTTTAAATAGATCCATCACCTGCATGCTCCAAGACCTAAGGGTTCTCAACCCCTCAGCCAGAATATAGCTCTGCATAGTAAAATACACCTATACACATATACACAGCCAATCTACCTCTCTTATAACTCCCCAGAAATATAGAGTATAAAGAAAAATTTATTTAACATATATTAAACTTAAACAAAACCAATCTATTTAGGAGCGTTAGCCTCATACCAGAGGTTAAAGGCGTCTTCAGGAACAGCCCTTATCTCACCAATCATCTCTGCATGCCCAACTCCACAGAGCTCGTAGCACTGAACCCTATAGTTTCCAGGGAAATCAAACTGAGCCCATG
>WANO01000044.1 GCA_015521765.1 Desulfurococcales archaeon | reverse complement strand
GTCTAAGATCAGGTCATCAAGCCTCCTAGACAGGGAGAGGGGCTTGCTCGCTGTCCACGGGACCCCTATAGCTGTTGAGGCTTTGGGGGCTAACGACGCTATCCCATACATGAACTACAGGTACACCAGGGTGGACAGTTACAGCGCTGTTGGAGGAAGATCTATGTCGAGCACAATACTGATTTCTAGATTGACATGCTCGTACTGCCCGGTCATGTGTAGGAGGGATACAGCCTCAGCAGGCAGGTTCAGCTTCAGGGTTGAGGGCCCTGACTATGCGCAGATATCTTCCCTTGGAACAAACAACGCTCTTCTCGATCTCGAGGCCATAGCTTATTTGAATTACCTCTCCTACGATCTCGGTCTAGACCCCATCGAGATGGGGAACATCCTCGCTACACTAGCCGAGATATCTGAGGTTGCCGGCCTTGATCGTGGAGAGGGCCTTGGCTGGGGCGATGTGCCTAGAATGATCGAGCTCATGAAAGCAACAGCCAGGAGGGAGGGCATAGGTGATCTCCTGGCCGAAGGAGCCCCTAAACTCGCTTCAAGCTACGGATACCCCGAGCTCTCGATGAGCGTTAAGGGGGTAACGATTCAGAACACCGACCCTAGGGTTGAGCCTGCCTGGGGGCTTATCAACTCCATCGAGGGGTTTGGTGGTGCTGCCCACATATGGATCTATGGGGACCTCATTAAAAGCTTCACCTCGCTAGGGGTCCCCCAGCTTATAAGGGATCATGGGGACCCCAAGGAGGTTGCTGAGAAGGTTGCTTTTAAGCAGGCTATGGTCGCTGTATTGGACTCCCTTCAGGTTTGTGCGTTCTCAAGCTATGCTCTCGATCTAGACGACTATATAGCTGGGTTAAGGGTCGTGAATGATCTAGACCTCTCTAGAGGTGAGCTCCTCGATATCGGGGTTAGGATCCTGGATCTTGAGAGGCTCTTCAACGAGAGATCAGGTATATCCCCCGACAGCGATAGCCTGCCGAGGAGATTTCTTGAGGAGCCTGTGCCGAGCGGTAGGCATAGGGGTAGGATCTGTGATCTTGAGCCTATGCTCATCGAATACTATAGGGTTAGGGGTCTCGAGAGTGGGCGTCTATCTAGCTCGAGGCGGAGAGACCTGGAGTCTCTTGCTGGTGAGGCGGTGGCTCTCTAACCCCTCTACTGCTGGACTATAAGCTTAAGCAACCCGGCTGCCGCATCGAGTATGTCTCTCATAGATAATACGCCAATCGGCTTACCATGATCATCTATAACTGGTAGATGCCTAATGTTCATCTCCCTCATTCTATCGATCGCTCTATCTATGGGCTCGTCACCTCTAGAGACTATCAGGTTTCTAGACATGATATCCCCAACCCTCGCCCCCCTGCATGCATGGCCTCTCGCTAGAGAGTATATTATGTCCCTCTCGGTCACTATCCCTACCAGGTGGCCCTCTCCATCCACCACGAGCAGGCTCCCCACCCCCTTATCGATCATTGTTTTAGACGCATCAATTATCGTGGTGTTCGCACCAACCGTTATCGGTGGGGTCGACATTAGATCCTTTACTCTCACACCGAGCTCCTTCTGATACCTCTTAAACAGGATCAACAACCACACCATGTTACTAAAGCGGGTCGAAGGATTAAAACACTATCCCTCGGTTATTGGGATGCTATTCTCTTCAGCTCCTCAGGATCTATATTAAGAAGCCCACCCCTCCTAATTATCTCGATCACTATTCTCGACGGGGGACCGATCTTGAGCTCCAGCCCCTTGCTCTCCACCCTCAACCTGCCCTCCTCCACGTAGAGCTCCACGAGGTCCCCCGTCTCCAGGGATCTATATACATCATCACCAATCTCTATGGGTATTATCAGCCCCGTATTGATGCAGTTCCTATAGAATATCCTCGAGAAGGATTTAGCCAGTATAGCCCTTATCCCAGCATACCTTAACGCGTATACAGCGTGCTCTCTGCTAGATCCAACACCAAAGCTCCTCCCAGCAACTATAACGTCTCCTTCCCTAACCCTCTTAACGAAATCGGGATCTATACCCTCCATAGCGTGCTTAGCTAGCTGCTTAGGGTCGTGCTCCTTCAGATATACACCGGGGATAATTACGTCGGTATCTATCTTATCGCCGTATTTATGAACATACCCCCTTATCCTCACATCAGCTCACCTGGATCGGTTATTCTACCAGTAACGGCTGAGGCCGCAGCTGTTAGGGGGGAGGCTAGATAGACCCTGGCCTCCTTAGAGCCCATCCTGCCGGGGTAGTTTCTGTTTGTTGTCGAGACTACTGTTTCCCCGTCTGCAACCACACCCATGTGGCCTCCGAAGCAAGCTCCACATGTTGGTGGGCCTATGAGTGCTCCTGACTCTGTGAATATGTCTATCAGCCCCTCCTTCAGGGCTTGCCTATAGATCCTGTGTGAGGCCGGCAGGATCTCTGTTCTAACCTTAACCCTCCTGCCCTTAAGGATCCTGGCTACAGCCCTCAGATCGGTTAGCTTAGCACCTATACATGAACCCACATACACCCTATCGACCTCAACCCCCTCAACCTCGCTCACCGGGGAGACGTTATCGGGGGAGCTTGGCTTAGCTACCATGGGCTCTATCTCCTCTAGCCTATATTGGTGCTCATCCACATACCACGCATCTGGATCGCTAGCTATGGGCCTGGGCCTCGAACCTGTTTTCTCCTCGAGGTAGCTTAGAACGAGATCGTCAGGCTCCATTATCCCTGACTTAGCGCTGGCCTCCGTGGTCATGTTGGTTAGTGTTGCCCTCTCATCTATGTTCATGCCCTTCAGTGCGGGACCCCTAAACTCCATAACCCTATAGTCTGCTCCACCGCTACCTATGTCTCCAAGTATCCTTAGAATTAGATCCTTGGCCATCACGCTCGGCTTGAAGGAGCCCTCCAGATGTATCTTGATGGTCTCAGGGACCCTGAGCCAGGTTACCCCATGCATGAGTGCGTAGGCCACATCTGTGTGACCCATACCCACGGCTAGAGCGCCAAAAACGCCCGCTGTGTTTGTGTGGGAGTCCCCACCTATATAGAGGTCCCCGGGCCTAACCAGCCCTTCCTCGAGGGCTAGGGTGTGGCTTATACCGTAGTTCTCTCCTGCCCCATACCTATAGTATCTCTCTATACCATATTTAGAGGCCATCGACTCAAGGAACCTTATGTTTGAAGCAGACTTCCTGTCGCTTGGCGGGACGAAGTGGTCCTCCGCAACCCAGGTTTTAGAGGCCATAACCAGCTTAAGGCTGTCTATACCCTTCCTAGCCCTATAGCTCTCTATAACCTTGAATACACCCACACCCGAGACGTCATGAATCATTATCCTATCGACGGAAGCAACAACAATCTCTCCGGGAGAAACGCTCCTTCTCCCACTCTTGGATGCGAGTATCTTCTCGGCCAGAGTCATTCCCACTGCTCAATGCCCATATAATATTGGGTGTTAGGGGGCTTTATATCATCGATCATAAACAAGTTATAGTTAAAGCATAAAGCTACCTAGCTAGTAACCTGATTAGCTGGAAGGTTCTTGCTATGCCTAGCCTGCATATCTCGTTTGGTTTAAGCCCTGTTATATCTCTCCCCATATATCTAACCACACCTGTGTCGGGCTTGTAGAGGCCTGAGACTATATTGAATAGGGTTGTTTTTCCAGCGCCGTTCGGCCCGATCAAGCCGAGTATCTCGCCCCTATTAAGCTTAAAGTTGACAGAATTAAGGGCTATTAATCCACCAAACCGCTTAGATATTTTGCGCCCCTCTAAAATAATCTCCACCACTGTTTCCCACTAAAAATAGAGAATAGGATGAATTTAACTACTTGCTGCATATAATTAAAATTTATTTATATTTTGTAATTCTGTGTGTTCCTGATATATCGGCTGCGATCTATATATTGTTTAATAGCGTTAATCAATATAGGGCTATAGATATGGATAAGGATGAGGTTATAGCGAATCTGAAGGCTATTGACTGGAGGGGTCTTGGAGCTAGACTCGTCTTGGTTCACGGATCCCTTCTCCATGGTAGGGGTTTCCGCGATATAGATCTGGTTGTATTTGTTGATAGAGATACCGACGCTGATGATGCGGCCTTAGGGATTATGGAGGCTGTTGAGAGGGCAGCTGGCTTCGAGGCTGATGTTTATGTCGTTAACGACATAAGCAACGTTAATTGTTTCCTGCTGCTTGAGGCAGTTAGAAAAGGGGTTATTTTATACCAGGAGGCCATCGGTAGGGATATGCTTGTGAAGTCTATAGGTATATGCGTGGACTTCATGATATCTAGAAGAAAGCTTAAATACACAGAAACACTGGTTAGAGGTATACTCAGGAATGCTCCATGAAAAGCTATTGGAGACCATAATTAGCCACTCCAACATAATTGATGAGGCCGTTAAGCGGGGCATAGATTGGAGCGATACGCTCCAGCTCTACGCAGTGATACACACACTGCAAATACATGCGCAAGCGGTAATAGACTATATACTGCATACATGCTCGATATTGGGTGTGGGTGTTGAGACCCCGATCCTCTGTATAGCTGAACTAAGGCGTAGGGGGCTGGTGAGCAGTGAGGAGGAGGAGCTTCTGAAGCGTCTAGTACGCTTCAGAAATATAGTTGTGCATGGATACACAACTGTAGATGTGAATCGGGTAAAGGCTATCGTCGAGAGTAAGGGATATTGGAGTGCCACTAGAATAGTTAGCAAGATCCAGGCCGAGCTTGAAAAAAGGAATCTACTAGATCCATAGCTTAAGCGCTAACTCTAAATAGTGGACTATTAAGATCTATAGTATAATTATGAACACATCTCTAGATCCTGACTCATCATTAAATATTAAATCCAGCATAACAAGTGAAATATAGACCCACCAACACAAGCATAGGGCAATGTGTCAGCCCATCATCAGCTTTATATCAGTAGCTATTAGGTTCTCGCATCCACTTGTGTTGGTGGGTCTATAATAGAATTGAAAGATGGAGTAGCGCCTTCCTCCTCATCGATGACCACTGATAGTTTTTTGTGTGTGGCGATTATCTGCGGTTTTCTCGTATTTTTAAGTTTTTAAGTTTAGGGGAGAGATTTGAAGGATTCTATTTAAAATGGGAATGTCCCAAGGGCGATCAGTGAGGTGGAATAACTTGCAATGAATAGGTCAGATGTAAACTATGTGGTCTGCCTTATGTTTGAAGCCACCTATACTATATTTGGGGGGGTTGCTACCTTTTTCCAGACACAAGGTATAATGTATAATGTATTGAAAAGCTGGAGCCTATTATAGGGAAAATGGTGTCTAGTATTAAAAGAGGAGGAGAAATGAGGTATATTCCTAAATTAAATTAGGATTATTTTCTATATCTGCTCCTTACTAGTATAGCTATGGCTAGTGATGCAGCTATAGCTAGGGTTAGCCCATAGATGTATTCGGTGTATTTGTTCTCCTCTATGTACCTTTGTGCTGGTATCTCCAGCTCTCCACCAACTATGGGTGCGGGCCCGGGTCCCGCTGGTGGTTTTGCTGCTGGTGATCCTCCTAGGGTTACTAGTGTTCCTTTAAGCTCATCTGGATAGGCTCTTGCCCAAACAACTTTTCTAGATGTATCTACACCTGTTTCTCTAAATGGCTCCCAGCTAGCTGTGGTTGTGTTCCATCTATAGAGCTTGAGTGTTGATTCATCGATATTGCCTAAGTTGATGCCTGTGTATGAGGTATTGATCCATATATAGCTGAATGCCGATGTATTGACCACAACATCAATCACTACCCCAACCCTCACTGCTCCTGCTGGCAACGGTGTGTCTGTTGGGTCTGTTGTTAGGTTGTATACTTCTAGCCTGAGCGGCTGCTGCAGATTTACCGCCTGAACCTGGACTCCAGGTAACACCTCCTTAACCTCCCTGGCTCCTGGAGCAAACGCGGTCACGGCTTTATCTGAGGGAGACACCGAGGCTGTGATGGCGTTGAACGCTGCCGATTTTCCTGAGTCTAGCGAGGCTATGGCTACTCTAGTGATGTAGACCGTTCCCGGTGGTCCAGCTCTCACGGTTAGGTTGATCTCTATTGATTGGCCAGGATCTAGCGTAACCGTGCTTGCTGATAGGGTTCCTGGTCCGACTAGGATCTGTATCTGGAAGGTGTCGGTTGCGTTTCCAAGGTTCTCGATCGTGAAGCTGTGGTTAACACTTGTGTTTGAGACGGTAGCTATAAAGCTGTTTAATTCTGATACTCTAAATCTGTATTCCGTGACAGCCTGCTTGGTGGTGAATCTAATCTCTTTCGTAGTGTTGCCCGCGTTCAGCCCATTGATCTCTAGCCTCAACACATAGCTTGTTCCGGGATCCACATCGGTTATCTCTATCCTAACCACCTCTGATCCGTCGACCACGCTGACCACGCCTGGGCCGCCAACCAGTGTATAGTTCCCTATTGTTGATGGTTTATCTAGCACAAGTATTATTGTGGCCTCACTCTGCGTTGTAGTTATGGTTTCGTTAAGTATATTCGGGGGCTCGGTTACCGAGGGTACATAGAACGGTGCCAGGTCATTGGCTACCGTAAGCATCTGGGCTGGAGAGCCTCCAGGGTTGTTTGATGTATGTGATGATGCTCCTCTAATCAGTGGCGATCCTGTAGATATTCTCTCTGTAGCGATCACCCTATAGCTAACGTAGTGTCTGCCAGGCTTCACTGCATCTATAGATAGTTTAAGCTTAAATAGCTGTAGCCCCTTGAACTCAGCATTGATTCTTGAGGTCCCTATAACATTGCCATCCTCATCCCGCACAAACACCTCTATGAAACCTCTAAACGGCGTGTCTGTGAATGTCTCGAGGATAAATGTGGCGTTGGACTGATCCTGTATCTGCAGAGAGTCCAGACCCGCCCTCTTCACCCTTATATTCAGGCCCTTAACGTCTACAGGTATCTCAATAACGCTTCCGTTAGGCCTTACTACAGTTATTATATATGTCCCTGTCTTAACCACGGGATCCACGGTGAAGCTCACTCTGCTTGGGGTCCCTGGAGATAGCGTAAGCATTACTTTTGAACCCCCTAGCTCCTGTGGGAGCACAACCTCAACCTCCTCGAAGCTTGAGGACGTCAGCTCTATCCAGCCGGCCTCACCTGCCGATAGAACCTGGCTGGATCTCTTAAAGCTTAATCCATCTATCTGTCTCGATAGGTAGAAGGCGTTCATATAGATGTTCTTGCCAGTTTCGATCGAGTCAACCCTAACGTTGAGCTTAACCGACTCATTGAACATAGCTCTAACCGTTAGAGTGGTTACTACTGTTCTGCCTGGCTCAACATATACTACATCCTCATCAAGCGTTGTTCCCATCTGGGCAACCACTCTTAGGTTAAGTGATACGCCACCGGTATTGTTGATCGATACCATCACATCTACGCTCTCACCTATACTGAAGGCTCTATCGGGGACCTCCACAGTAACGTTGAGATCTACGCCTCGAATCTTTAGAGGAATATTGTATTCCTCACCATTCAATATAACCGATATTATGGCCTCCCTAGAGTCTAGGTACTTCTCAATAGTGAACTCGAAGTCCCTCTTAACCATGCCACCTGGTGGAATAGCTATAACGCTCTCAAATACGGTTTCAATGCTTCCCGGAACCTCGATCCTGAGGTTAGCAACCCCCACCTCGCCACCATCATTCCTGAGGGTTACTGGGATCCTCAATACGTCGCCTGCATTTACCGTTAGATTCTTTGGGAGACCTATAGATATCACAGCCGGGCCTATAGGAGCTATAGGCTTCATTGTGATGATTAACGTAGATCTTGTGCCTCCTATCACCGGGATGATTGCTGAGGATGGCTCATAGTTTCTGGCTTCAGCAACAACACTGTATATTCCGGAGTCTATGTCTCTAAACAATACTCTACCATTGCTGTTTGTGGTTCTCGTTATATTGGTGCTTCCTTGAGAGATCGATACGCTAACCCCTCTTAGAGGTGCCCCCTGGGGATCCAATACGATGACCTCTAGGTCTCCCCTGCCAGTTTGAGCCTGGTAAACCCTTAGCAAGAGCTCGATCCTATCTACAGGGGGGATATATATAGATCTGGAACCCGATATACCGCCAGCATTATAACTTATACTATATGATCTGCCCGATAAAGCCGTGAACTCTACAGATCCGCTGAAACCAAACGTGCCAACACCACTAATGCTAACCGTGCCATTTAAAGGTTTCCCAGCAAGATCCTTGAAAACCAGTTCAACAGGTATTCTGCCTGGTGCTGGAGGCATATATACGGTAATATATGTTGTACCTACACCAACATACCCTCTAAACTCAACATTCCTATATCCAGATCTAGTAAACTTGAATGCATGTTCACCAACAGCTATCGATTTAACTAATATTCCGTTGGCATTTGTTGAACCGCTGTAGTATCTATTAATATATAATCCCACAGATGACAGTATTGCTGAATCCACCAGAGAAACTGTAGATACATTAATAACTCCTATGCTGGGCTTCATATACGCTATCGATGTAAACGATCTATATGGGTAGATGACAGCTATAAATTCATTATTGTAATATCTGGTTCTAACTAGCTTAACGCTATACCAATTGACCTGTAGAGATTTAGTTATCTTTCCATCGACATTAGTGGCGCCGTTATAATAGTTATTAACATACAAACCTACAGATGACATAACATCATTTGTTAGAAGATCTCTGGCTTCCAATCTCAGATCCCCGTACCCAAACACCATGTTTATAGACGCATTATATTTGATCCCTGAATAGATGTACATGTCAAATGATCTAATCTGATACGAAGTTCTCGATAGTATAATATTGTAGTCTCCAATCGAGAGAGACTTAGCTATTTGTCCATTGACATCTGTTGCGCCATTATAATAGTTATTAACATACAAACCTGCGCTAGATAACGCGCTTCTGCTTAATAGATCAGTTGTTCTAATATATAGATCCCCATACGATCTTAATAAAAGCGTTTGGGACTCAACAACCATTCCTGGAATTGGATTAACTATTAGCTCTTTAACTTGATAGTTGGATTTAGATAGCGTTATTCTTGGGAAGATAAGGAATCGCTCAATAATATGTGCTCCATCAGGAGAACTAGTTGCACCTGTATAGTAGTTGTTGACATATACCGAAACACTCGGTAGAGGTTGTAGAGTTTCCGCATCGAGCACCTTTATCCTAAGTTTAGCGGTATTCTCAAATAGTATAGCTCTAACCGTTACTGGTCTGGTAACCGATAATCCGAAATCTATTGTTTCATAGCCTGTCTTTGCGAGAGTTATTCTATACTCGCCAACCAACACTCCTCTTACTACCAATATGCCTTGTGAGTCTGTAGCTCCTCTATAATATCTATTGATATATACAGCTACAGATGGTATGGAGTTTCCTTGGGGATCTAGAACCTCTATGGTTAGATTCACCCTGCTCGATGGTGTTGGATCGGCGTTTATTATTGGTAGCTTCTGGGTTTTCACGTTGAATGCGGGCGCATTGTATCTTTCATTATTCTGAAGCTCGATCACTAGACCTTGTGATGCTATTACTTTAGCTCTAAATGTTGTTCCATTCATTATTGTGTCCACAACTCCTATCGGTCCCCCTGGTATGAGCCTTACTGATGCACCACTGTAGTTAGCGATCAATCCCTCAACCTCTGTATATATGTTTAACAGATGCACCGTTGAGTTTAGTAGGTATCCTTCACTGCCAGCTTTCCTCAGGTTTGATGAATCCATAATTAGCGTGTAGGCTGTGTAGCCCTCTGAAGATACAACTATGGGTAGAGCTATATGTGGGTGTATCTTTGATGCCATGTGGAACTTTTCCGCGTTTATCTTGAAGAGGTATTTTCCTGCCTGGAGCTGTGTTGATGATCCTGGGTTTTGGCCGGTGTAGGAGAGGTCCCCTGACGCGGTTATGTTTCTGATCAGTAGGAGGGAGGGATTCTTGGGGTCTAGCGATGTGTATGTGGTTTCATTGGCTACCTTTATGTTTGATCCTGTATACCTGTTAATTACATATAGATCGCTTATATATGCCTCAACAAGCCCGTTGCTTTCGAGGGCTATAGTTAGTGTGTCTCCATCCTTCAGGCTGAGGAATATTGGCGGGATCTCTTTAGTCGATGATGTGGCCTCATATTTAGCTACAATTTTGCCGTTGATCATTAATAGAAGGAGACCGCTGAATCTAATCCTGCTGAATCCTTTAGGATCGCTCGATAACAATATGTTGGCTAGAGATATACTAACGTTGCTTAATCCTGAGCCAGTTATATAGTCCCTAACATCTATCCCCACGCTTGATTCAGAGACCAGCTTATCGATATATAGCAATGCGTTGAAGCCCTCTACATCGATGTACTGTGATATGACCTGGAAGCCTGGGTTGTATCCGTTTCTATAAGCTATAGCTATCCACGATATCCCGTGATAGATTGGGGATCCGGATATATCTATATATCCAACACCGCTCGAGTCTGTTGCTACCGAAGTAAAGCTGTATGGCGTATAGGCCATTCTGGAGTCTACAGTTGTATTAGCCAAAATAACCCATCCGAACTCAGTGTATGGTGGGGTCGATGCTACATCCACGTTATCGGCTAGCTTCCACTCTTCTCCAGAGTAGAGGTTTCTCAAAACCACATTTACTGTGGCGTTATCGTTATTTATCCATCTATATTTGGCCTTAACCACAATCCTGTCTCCGGGCTCTATATATATAGGGATGCTGGTGTTTCTATTGTCTATCCCGAACCTATAGTATGTCTTGCCCAGAATCTCTATAGCTGCATCGAGCTCCTTCTTGGATGATCGGATTATTAGTTCCGCATTTGCTAGGGCTAGGGAAACCCCGCTGACTGGCTGCCCTGTCTCTATATCGACTACCTTGGCGACAACCCTACTCGGGATTTTATCTAGGGTTACATTGATCTCTAAAGACCTGTTTGGCACAACTGTGGCTGTCGCAACTGTCTGGAAGTAGCCATCGGCATCTATAACTATGTAGTGCACACCCACAGGCAGGTTTCTAAACAGGTATTCTCCTGACCCTAGATTTATGGATTCGATACTGAATCCCGGATCCCATGTGATCCTCAATATGTTTGAGGCATACACCTCTCCTGGGGCTGCGTTTCTTATGCTGGAATTCAGAAACTCTATCTCCTCACCTGTATATATGTTTCTGAGAGTCAGTGTGAACTCAACTGTTTTTGTGTCCCTCACATTTACTGCTCTAGCCTCTATAATAGATCCGTTTACAGCCGGCAGAAACATTGGTTGTATATAGTTCTTTCCTGCGGACATTGTATAGTAGTATGGGTTCAGTCTCTTGCCATCGATCCATACAGCTAGATCGTCCCCCTCAAGATCCCTTGAAGGTATAAGCATGTATGTAGCCACCCTAACATCTGCATTGCTTATTGGCGCGCCAGTTAATAGATCTGTAACCCTGATCCTTAGATCACCACCGATAACTGGTAGCAGAGGCACCTTGAGATCAAGCCTTAAGTCTGGAGGCAATAGAGCCTTGAAGCTGGTATAGTTTCTAGCCGTCACTACAAGAACGTTAGAGGATACAGGTGATAGAGTTAACGCGGCGTACCCGCTTGAGTTCGTTACGGCAGACTCTCCACCAACATTAACCACAGCACCCTCGATGGGCTGCCCGGTAATCGGGTTATATACATAGACGCTAATCCTAGATGAAGACACCAGCTTAACCACTTTAACCTCGTCACCAGCCTGAAGGGTGACGGAGAAGCTATGTAGCTCTGCACCATCTAGAGTTTGGATAGATACATCATGGGTGCCTGCTGGAAGCCATATTCTGACTGATCCGTCTTTGAGGGCATATACGTTATTACCTATAGCTACCTGGTATAATCCAGACGATCTAACGCCAGACTCATCGACAACCTCAACTATTAGAGTGGCTGAATTCTGACTTTGTGCCGATGGCAATATAATTGTTGCGTTGGTGGAGTTGATGGAGATAGATATCCTCGATATGATTCTCTGGTAGCCCTCGAATTTGGGTATAGCTATATATATACCCTCCTCAAGAGTAGCGTTCACTATGCCGTTAACCACAGACAGATTAAGGAACTCCCCATCTTTATACAGCTCTAAAACACCGTTCTCGAATATCTTGTTTCCGAGCGTATCGATAAAATCGATCGTTACATTGAATGAGCGCCCATATATCCTGATATCTGTGCTCGCGTATCCCACATCAAGCTCTCTAGACCAGATCTGGGCAACAGCGAAGTACCTACCTGGATTAGGCACCTCAAGCTCGAAGTCGACTGTTCTCGCCTCTCCAGCCGGTATGGATACCAGCTCCTGGTATGTTGAGACTATATCCCCATAGTTATTTAGGAGAATGACTCTAGCCAAGTAATCTATCTCTGTTTCGTGTTGATTGACAAGCAATACTCTACCGCTAACCGTTCCGGCTCTGCCCTCAAAGACCTCTATTAGAGTGGGTATTGTTGGTTTAGCGTATAGAACCACCTTAAATGATCTAGCCTCAAGCCTCCCATCAACATACACACTACCAATAACGCTTATACCACGCCCATACGTGGGTAGCTTAATATCAACGTACCTAGTAACCTTCCCTCCTGCAGGAACATTAACGCTGAATGTTTTCTCCTCGAGGAATGTTCCCACGACAACTCTTGCTGAAACATCCACATTCTTGTAGTTGAAGACCTCCACAATTACTCTAGCCACACCACCCAAGGGATATACTTCAGCCTCGCTGGCTATACTTATGAAGAGCTTGTTGGGTAGCTGAACATATTCCGAGGGTACTACCCTTATGTTGGGCTGGCCAGTGTTTATGAATGATGGGCTTGTGGATGAGCTGTTGTATAGCTCTACGAAGACCCTATAGATCCCTGGCTCTACACCAGTTAAATCAACGGATATCGTTGAGCTACTGACAGGAGGTATATTGACATTCACGTCTCTAACAGCCACCAGCTCCCCTGCACGAAACAGCTTAACCTTAACCTTGGTTATCGGATAGGTAAATACATTGTTTATTGAAAGCTGAACAGATCCTCCTTCAGGGATCTCTACCGTGTCCCTAATCAGGCTCTCAACCATGCCGATAAACAGTATATACTCGTCTCTAGTTCCCTGATGCATCATTTTGGCATAGTCCAGATATAGGGTTGCAACTACAACCGTTCCGTTGCCAAACCTATAGCTCGCTAGTGCCGGTGCACCTGTCGTTGATTTAACCAGGTGGATCTCCGCGCCCTCTGGCAGCTTGCTGAAGTACCCATCTATATTCAGGTCGGGAAGCCTATCCCATCTAAGCCCGCCAATCAGCGTTGAGTTCGAGGTGGCGTATGCGGCCCTGAATAGGCATGCCTGATCCTGGTCCCATCCAAAGGCCTCTATCTCAAATCCCCTTGGAAGGATCTTGTAGTCATCACCCCTCTGCTGATCTAGAACAAGTATTTTTCCACCGAACCTGACGTATGCGTTGAAGTTGGTCATGTCAGGTTTATAGGCGAGGCTGCCTGACGGAAATATAATTAGCTTATAGTTAAGTAGCTCGGTAACCGGGAATGTGTCATCTATGAGCACTGAGGGTATCCCGGCCTGCGCCAGCATATCTACAACCTGCTTGTAGGCTCCTGCATAGTATACCGCTACGTCGGGAGCTCTCCAAAGATCGGGATAGCTCTCTAGATAGCTCTCAATAAACATTCTTAATAGATCCGGGTACCTCCTATATACAGAGAGCGGCTCTAAAACTGCTATAACTTCAATAACGTTTGATGCATTTGACTCGCCTGGAATAACGATCTGGGGAATGCCGAACTGGTCGAGATCCACCTTGAAGCTGATGGCAGCATCATCAAACGAGAACTCGATCAGGTTCGATGGGATCCTGTTGATTATTGCTGGGAAATCCCTTAGGATCGTGTTCATAACCTTATACTGGATATACAGGCCCTCTGGAGACAGCAACGTGTTAACCGCATCACGTAGCTCGGGGTACCTCTCTAGCGCTAGTTTGGTCGCTAGGAAGTTGTTGTAGTATTTTGATTTATCAAGCGTTCTTGCAGAATATGACAGTAATAGATCTAGATAGCTCTTTTTATCAGACCTATATATCCAAGAGACATCAAGGGTCTCATCAGGCCTATCATTCCTTCTCTCCGGAGGACCACTACCTATCTCGCTCTTGATCTGCTTCTCAACCTCTTTAGCGATCTCTTTGGCCAGTGCATCCTTATACTTCTCCTCAACCTCCTTTAGGAAAGCTCTGAAGAGCTTATCGTTCTTGAGCTGATCCAGAAGCTGATTTATGAACGCCTCCGTAACTTCCCTCTGGCTAATAACTATATTGTTCATTATGTTTCTTAACTGGCTCAGCGTTAAACCATTGATCCTGATCGTTACACCATCAACATTAATAACCTTATCTGAAAGCAGGTTACTCCTCTGCACATCATCGAGATACCTTAATCTATCCCATTGAGCAACCACGGTGAGAAGATTCAGGTCTAAACCATTTATATTCTGTATATTTTCCGCTCCAGAAAACTCTAACCTGTTATCGACCATCTTTGGGGAAAGTACGTCAGCACTATTTATGTTGACCTGCGAAAGCCTATTGTATGTGCGTGAATAATCCCAGTAGTCCTTAGCGGTCTTAAAGAACAGCGTTACCTCCCTACCGCTGGGGTCCCTGAATGTGGCAGCGATATAGTTGTAGTCTCTAGCATTAAGGACCCTGGGATTCTGCATATTGGGGTCTAGCCCATCGACATACAGTATCTTGACTGACTTAGCGGCCTCAGGGTTTGCCCTGAGCGTCTGGGTAATCTTATTGTGGCTCTCTACTATACTGGAGAATCTATAGAGATCCTGTAGAGCCCCCCAGTAATCACCGTTATAGTATGCATCTGCGTAAGCCCTAATGATATATTGATCCCTCTGAACACTATACACAGTATTGAGTATAGGGTTGTTAGAGTATTTAGGAAACAATACACTATTGAGAGATGCAGCTTCACCGTAGGGATTCAGAACGCCTCCAGACGAAATAATGTTCTCATATATTAAAGACCTCTTAACCCCCTGACTAATTTGAGTACCTTTATACTCCGAGATAGCCCCCCACAGACTGATCCCTATATCCGCAGTCGTACCAACCCATGTTGCAGCTTTAACCGCCCCGCTAGTTACGGTTGAAGTTACTCCACTAGCAAACCATTTGGCGGCAATTCTGAAGAACGAATTTTCGGGGAACATGTTGGGTAAATTTACTATCTTGCTTGCGATCGCGTTGCCAACGCCTGACTGAGCGAAATCCAAGAAGTTCATAGCTGTTTTCCCTGCGAACTCGATGGTGCTTATTTCACCCTTATAGTATGCATTAACATCATTCAAAATAGACCACAGAAGTAGAGTCTGTGAAACACCCTCGGACCAGCCTATATCTAGATTTATTCTACTGGTTAGCTGCTGTGATCTTAGCTCATCTAGATCCTGGATTCTATCTATAAGCCCGGCAGCCTTCGCATCTACAACATTTTTTTCGCTAATTACTGTGGCCAGCATAGACGCAAAATCAGATCTAGCAAAATCGAAATCACCTTGAATCTCACCCATGAACGAATCCAGATTATTCAATAGCTTTATTACTGTCTGCCCAGTTGCGTATTCATCTCCAATATTACGTATATCCTGGAGAAATTCTATTCTGGAGTTGAATCTCTTTAACGCATCACCACTGTAGCCATATATCTCATCTCTAAGCGTTGAATCTAGATAGTTTATTAGCCTATCGATATCTGTTTTATAGGATTCATACGCATTGGCGAAGGACGGGAATCTAGATCTGATCTCCGCACTAGTCTGCCCGGTTATCTGGTAGGCGTCTAGAGCATTAATACTGTTTAATTCATTTGTGCTGATCTGTAGGAAAAATGATATATCCCTATACTTTCCACTCGTAATTATGTTACGGAGAATAGGATCTTCTATGAGTTCAGGATCTATAGTACTGGTTCCAGTCTCAAAAAATATATTATTGAATAAAGCGAACGACTCAGCACCCTCCCTAAGCTCTTTAAATCTCCATATAGGCTTTCCATCCGGTCCCAAAATCCTATATTTCAAGCTATTGTGAACTTTTGTATTAAGCTTCCTTAAAGCATCAGCCTCCTCTGGGGTTACTATACTCTGCCTTACCAGAAGATCTATTATCCTGTCCCACTTAATAGTAGCCAGATCCGGATCTATATTGTTTCTATATGAGTCCATAATGTTGATCATCTCATACCCATACTGATTCATGGTACTTAAGCTGTCTCTTATCGATCTATCGAGATTGTCTATAAAGGGTCTAGCCTGACTCTCTAAAGCATTAATCTCTTTTAACCTAGATCTAATATCGTTAGCAACATCCTCCAAAAACATACTCTCAGACAAAGCCTTATTCAACTCACCACTAAACCCATACTTCTCATTCAGCAACCTCAAAAACTCTCTAGCGTCCTTGATATCCTCAAATATATCCCCAACCGAAGGAATATCGAGAATAAAACCCAGATTCTGAGGATTATTAAATATATCAAGAAGAAGCCTCAGCCTAGCGTAGTCCCTCAGCACCTCTATAGCTATAGGAATATTGTTCCTCAAAAAATCGTAATCCAGAGAGCTAACACGATCAACAGGGCCAGGGGTATTGAAAATCTCCTCGTAGGGTGCAGCTAACTGAAGAATCATTAGTGAAATGATTATTATTGATAAAAACCTTATAAGGGTATGATTATTTGAGGTTGTTTTCCTCATCTAAGCACCGGTTTTAATAAGTTTCTTATGGGTATATATACTTTACTGATCAATATAAAAATATATTTAAAGCCAAACTATATATGTAAAAATATATTCTGTATTTAGCCTCAGATAATAAATTATATTGATTTAAATTTTTTAACATAGAGATTAATATTTAACAAGCTATGGTGATGCATCACTAT
>WANO01000043.1 GCA_015521765.1 Desulfurococcales archaeon | reverse complement strand
GTTATAGGAGCGGGACCCGCAGGCGCAACAGTCGCCCGAATACTACATGACAAGGGGTACTCAGTAACACTGTACGAGGCTCAGAAAAGCTTTGCCGTTAAACCATGCGGCTGGGCTTTCCCTGTTCTAGATAGAGATGAGAAGAAAGAGCCTATTTTCGATCTTGTGAAGGAGGCCGTTCTATGGGAGTATACAGGCTATAAAATGTATTTAGATAACCAGCTAGTGTACCATAGCAGCAATAGGCTTCTAGGCTATATATTGGATAAGCCCAAATTCATAGAAGCGCTGGTCGGTGATACCCCGACAAGAATGGGGGTTAAAGCCACATACAGGGGAAACGGTATCGTAACAACCGGAAGTGGGGATAGCGAGAGATTCGATAAGGTTATTGTTGCTGGCGGCTTCCCTATGCAACCCAGAAACCTGGAGAAAATATTGGCGCTACAGTATTGGGTAAAGACATCAAGGGTGGAGGAGCCGGACTTTCCCGAGCTATATTTTTACTCGGATATGATTGGGTACGCATGGATATTTCCGGAGGGCGAGAAAACTTTAAGAGTAGGGATAGGGGGGTATGCATCAAGAGATAAGTTACTAGCTCTTCTACATGAGCTCATGAAGTCTAAAAAATACATAGCCAATGGGGAAAAGACAAAGTTTGAGGGCGCATACGTCACCGTGTCTGGGATTGATTGGGATCTCGCCTCCAGCACTGATCCTTACTATGTTGGAGAGAGCATGGGGGCTGTCATGCCAGCCACTGGAGAGGGTATCAGGCTTGGAATGTGGACGGCTATAGCTCTAGCTAGAAGTATAGTTAATGGCACAAGCTATATTGATGAGCTAAAGAAGATAAGGGTCATTAGATTCATGAGGCCGCACAGATTAATGGTTGAGAAGCTACTTAAAATGTCGCCGGAGACCCGAAAGCAGTTCTTGATGAAAACACCCGAGGAATCGCTATTGAGAATATCCCTCGGAAGAGCTACAGTAAGCGATTTCCTCAAAATAGCCTCTAGACCGGAGATCCTTAAAGCCATAATATCAGATTTATTATAGAACTAACCTAATAAGTCTCTATAAAAAATATTTATCCGGGGGATTTTTGTCCGCAAATTACATTTACGAAGATGCCCCAAAAATAGTTGTAGAGCCTCCAGGCCCGAAAGCTAGAGAGATACTCGAGAGAGACAGCAAAGCACTTATGCAAAGCTACGTTAGATGGTACCCTCTAGTTATAGATAGAGCTGTAAACTATATAGTCCAGGATGTCGATGGGAACCTATATATAGACTTCAACGCTGGGATAGCAGTTATAAACGTGGGGCACTCAAACCCGAGAGTGGTTAAAGCTATAAAGGACCAAGCCGAGAAATTCACCCACTACTCAATAACTGACTTCGCATATATACAGGCAGTTGAGTACGCCGAAAGACTCTTCAGATATGTCCCTATTAAAGGCGGAAAAAAGATATTCTACACGAATTCCGGAACGGAATCCGTTGAATGCACACTCAAGGTGTCTAGAGCATACCATAAGGGTTCGAGACAATATATAATTGGATTTATAGGTGCGTTCCACGGCAGAACCTATGGATCGCTGTCGATAACCTCAAGCAAACCCGCCCAAAGAAGATACTTCTCACCTCTACTGCCCGGCGTGATCCATATACCATACCCATACCCATACAGATGCCCCTTCAACACCAGGGACCCCGATGAATGCGGTAGAATGACTATCGAGTATCTAACTAGCTGGGTTCTCGATAAGGTTGTTCCCAGGGATGAGGTAGCCTCAATAATAATAGAGCCCATACAGGGTGAAGGGGGATATATTGTACCTCCAAAAAACTTCATGAGGGAACTGAGGAGTGTGGCTAATGAGATAGGATCGCTACTGATAGTTGATGAGGTTCAGACAGGCTTCGGCAGAACCGGGAAATGGTTCGCTATAGAGCACTTTGGTGTCGAACCGGATCTAATAGCTCTAGGAAAAGCAATAGCTAACGGGCTGCCGCTGGGCGCGTGTGTAGGGAAGGAAGAGGTTATGTCGATCCAGCAGGGAGGACACGCAACAACATTCGGCGGGAACCCAGTAGCTCTATCTGCAGCGCTGAGTGTTCTGGATGTGATCGAGTCGGATAAGCTCGTCGACAACGCTGCTAGGGTGGGTAGCTATATTATTGGAAGGCTGAATGATCTTGCTGAGAAATACAGCTTCATCGGGGAAGTTAGAGGGCTAGGCTTAATGATAGGCATCGAGATAGTGGAGTCAAGGGACTCTAGAAAGCCCAACCCGAGTCTGCTTAAGAACATAATATATAGATCATTCAAGAAAGGCCTCCTAGTAATAGGGGCGGGAGATTCAACACTTAGAATAAGCCCACCACTAACCATAACTAGGGAGGTAGCGGATAAAGCTATAGATATCCTCGAGGACATATTCAAGACTGTGGCGTGAGGATCGTTAAACAGCTATAATTACTGTATTGCATAAAATTAACAATGGTGGAAAAATGAGCTACAGCGTGGGTAGAACATCAGAGGTATTCTATATAAAGCTTGAAGACGGCTCAAAAGCATACCTAACATACAAGGTGGAAAACAACAAGATGTATCTGATCTCAACATACACCCCACCACAGCATCGTGGAAAGGGGCTAGCCAGAATGCTTGTAGAGTCAGCAATAAAGCACGCGAAGGAAAACGGCTATAAAGTAATCCCGATATGCTCATACGCAACATACTATTTTATAAAGAACAAGGAAGCTAGAGACATCCTGGATGAAAAGTTTAGAGGCATGAGCGACGAAGAGCTAAAGAAATACTATGAGGAGAGATTGAGGGAGGAGCAGTCGAAAGAAAAGTAGAACCTTAAGGTCAGTAAAACCCTGCCGTCATCATATGGGTTTATAGCTGTAGCAACTCAGTGATCGAGGGCTCCATCACCAAAATTATTTTTACCGCAAACCTTTTATAGATTCAATACGCTGAAAACTTTAGATAAGCATGTAGAAAGCACTACTTAAATGGCTGGGTAGAAATGGTGGATTGCGGCAGTTACTACTCCATGTACCCCGATCTAAAGGAGAGAATCATATCCCATCTATCCAGCAGGAAGAATCTTTCATTCGATGAGCTACGCGACCTCCTTGAGGATGAGGGCATATACATGGATGGGAGATGCCTAAGAAAATATATCGCATCACTAGTGAGGGAGGGAGCCATAGTTAAGAAGCCGGATAGAGAGAGAAATAAGCTACTTTTAAGCTTACCAGACATCTATTAATTTAGGTATTAAGAACTCCGCCACAACGTGATGATGGGGTTATGAACTGAATCCAGAAAATGTTGAGTGTGGGCGAGGACCCTGATCCCTGAGATCGGCTCAATCTATCTAACATACCTCTTCTTAAACATTATATAGGTGATCATTGCCCGAAAAACCATATAGATCCCAACTATATTGAGCGCTAAACCAATAATCGAAAGGACAGCCGAAAAACCATCAAGGCTATCAGAGAAGTAGGCGTATGCTGTGAGAGACAGTATGAAGCCTGTAACCATATAGATCAAGCCTATAGCGAGCTGCTTCCTCCATGAAACCAACAGCATCTCCCAGCTATATATATTACTCTGGGATATTAGCCTGAAGCAATTTATTAGCTATACACTAAACTATATTAATATATCATATAAATCAAAAATTAACTAGGGATACTTTGAAGTTCAGCAGATGCGTGAAACCAGCCCCGCCCACAGGTAAGAGGGTAGCTATTATAGGCTCAGGCCCTGCAGGACTAGGGGCTGCAGGGATACTAATATGCAAGGGGCATGAGGTACATATATACGACAAGAACCCCATACCCGGCGGGCTGCTTATCTACGGGATACCGGACTTTAGAATACCTAAAAAGAACGTTTTTGAGGGGATAGAAGATCTGAAGAGGCTCGGCGTAAAGTTCATATTGAACAAGAAGGTGGTTGATGGAGACGGCGAGGACGAAAAAACAATCGGGTTCATAAAGCTGGTTAGAGAGTACGACGCGGTATTGATAGCCACAGGAACATGGAAAGAGAGGAGACTGAATATAGAGGGTGAGGACCTCCCTAGGGTTTATCCGGCTCTAGACTATATGATCAAGTACTGCCAAGCAGAAATAAACGTGATCCCCTTCTCAGAGCTACCCCCGCTTGGTGACAGCACCGTAGTTATAGGTGCAGGACTAACCGCTGTAGACGCAGCCACAGTTGCCGTTAAGCTCGGAGTAAAAAACGTCTATATGGTGTATAGGAGAACCATAAATGAGGCCCCAGCGAGAAGGCACGAGATCGAGAAAGTCATTAAGCTAGGGGTTAAATGGATCGAGCTAGCCAACCCGAAAAGATTCATCGGAGACCACAATAAAGGGCTGGAGGCAGTTGAGCTACTTAGAATGAGGTTAGGCGAGAAAGACGCGTCAGGAAGGCCGAGACCAATCCCCATTGAGGGCTCCGAATTCATTCTGGAGGTTGACTCGGCACTGGTAGCTATAGGGGAGATACCCACACCACCAACCATAAAGAATCCTGAGCTCAAGCTAAATAGAGATGGGAGCATATGGGTGGACGAAAAAATGAGGACAAGCATTAAAGGTGTTTTCGCAGCGGGCGACGTGGTTATCGGCCCAAGCCTGATAGGTAAAGCCCTGGCTTCCGGTATAAAGGCGGCGAACTCTATAGATGAGTATCTAAAAACGCTATAGTGTAGTGGATCACCTGGCTAGCTCGAGCCACACTTCTCCTTTTCAAGCCTAAACAGAGTTGGCGAGACCCAAAGTATCCATGCGGGAACCTTCTTAACGAACTCGTAAGCCTCCTCCCAGCTTTCGAGGTCCAGCGCCTCGGCTAGGCGCTCGAGGTTGTATTCTGTTCTAGCGTACTCGTTGAGTATCTTGACTATGTCCTCATTGATCTCTATCTTCTTATCGCCGACCTCAACCACTATAGGCTCGCACGCCATACCAGACACTATTGATTATTGAAGATTTAGCGCTTAAAAGCATAGCGTTTCCCCACCCTCATAACTTTAAATGATTTTTAATGATTACTGGTGCTTTGAGGGCGGGGTTGGCGCCTCGGCCCCCGCTCACCGGCGTCACGGGGGCTTCATGGGCCCCGTTCGCGGCTAACGCCATGAGCCGCACATCTGGGTTGAAGCCATGGGCTTTGAGCCACTTAGCGCCAATATTTATGGCTCCAATAAAGTCTCGTTCAACCATGTAGCCGCCTACTAAACCGAACCTGAAACGGAGCTTGTGGACCTTGACTCTTACGTGGCGGCGGCCTCCTCTCGCCGCAACACGGGTCATCGAGGAGAGCCACCGCCTTATCCTCCTGCCCGAAAACAGGTCTATAGTGGAGGTGCCGCTCTCATTTACAAGCACAACGTGTACTGGAGAGTCCTTGAGTAGTTTGACTAGTGTAGAGACGCTCCACTGGTGGAGTCGGTGCCTTAGTGCACTCCACCTCTGGCACTCAACAACCTCCTGCTTGTGCTTTGCAACATCGCCAACAACGACTACAGCATTATACTTCTGTGCCAGCTCAACTATTCTCTTAGCAGTCTTCCGCAGCACGTCGAGCTTCCTGTTGCGCTCCCTCTTGGAGAGCCTCTTCAGCCTCTTCCTCACAACCCTATCGCTCCAATGACGACCCTTCATTATCCTCCTACGCTTCTCGGCATAAGCAATAACAACCCTGCCTAGGCTTGTCTCGATACGCTCTAGGTAGACCAGATTTGCACTCTTGTAGATGGCTACTGTAATGTTGTTTTCGTTGACATCTACTGCAGCAACATTAGCAGGATCGTTCTCTACCTCGAACTCTCTCCTAAACGCCAGATAGAAGACCAGCTTGCAGCCAGCAATCTTGAAGCGCAGCTCCCTCCCGAGTCGCCACCCGCCGTAGCGGTACCTGATGAAATGCTTGTGGATTCTGAGCGGCACCTCCAGCCAGCCACGGTGAGTCCTCAATATAACCGTGTCGCCTCGGAGCCTCCAGTCCTGGCTATCTGGATAGGTTATCGTTACCCTCCTAACCTCGGGCTTGTCTGTGTAAGCTCTGCCCTGCTTCTTTAGCTTCACGAAGCTCTTAGCCCGCCTAGCGGCATCAGCTATGGCGCCCTTAATGAGCCTCGTAGGCATCTCTGGGTACTTCTCGCGAAACCTTTTATAGAAGGTCTTGTGCAGCTTCGCCAAACTCTTAACATTGTTCTCCACGGCGTATTCCATGGCCTCATTAACCATCTCCTTGTACGCGCTCTCCAGTTCTCTCAGAATGGCTAGCTTCGGCTTGCCCAGGTAAACACTCTCCACTACTACGGTGCGTTTAAGGGTCTTTAATAGCTTCTTCAACAGCCTTCACCACCCTCTTGTACTTCTTGCTCCCCCTGCCATAGATTCGGGCTGCGAAGCTGGTAACTATCGCTACAAGGTCTTCAACTAGCTCCTGCATGTAATCCCTCGGCTCCTCCTGGAAAGCCACAATTACTTTCACACCATAGGCCTTAAAGAGCTCCTCAAGGTACTCGAAGCCGAAGCGTGTCAGCCTATCCTTGTGCGCAGCAATGACCACATCTATCTGCCTCCTGCGGGCCATCTCCACCAGCTTCCAGAGACCTCCACGCCTAGTGTTTACCCCACTGCCAATGTCTGTGACCTCAACAACCTCAACGTCCCCGTAGGTCTTCCCAACCCACTCCTTCAGTGCTTGCAGCTGCCTCTCAAGGTCGTCTCTCTGTGTGGAGCCACTGACACGGGAATAAATCGCCACTCTCCTCGGCCTCAGAGTCTCTCCGCGGAGGAGCCGCTCCACCTCGCTATAGGGAATACGCCACCGCCCATGAACCTCTATAGCCCTTATCTTACCAGTACGAATCCACTTGATAACCGCGGCCCTCGTTACACCAAATATCCTGGCAACCTCGCTCGGCGACATCAGCCTCTCCAACGCCTCAACCAAACGGGCACCAAGTAATTAGAAGTCATTGAGAGTTATTAAAAGTTACGCAGACTTGCAACAGCCTTACGGCAATGTCGTGGGGGATGGAGATCAGTACTTGTATATAATTATCTCTAGAAAACCTCTAATTAGTCTAGATCTAATCTTGCTTTTTGAAGGGACCTCTATAGGCAGATCTATATTAGCCTCATACTCGCTAAACTCCACGTTATCACCCATGGTCCAGCTAGATATCCTAACACCCCTCCTCATCCTACCCCTAATATGAAGAATGTTCCCCTCAACATCTATATTCAGGGACCCCTCATCAAGATCTGGCATGTCTACAAGTATCTTTATGGCGTCACCAAGATCCTGTATGCTGTAGAGCGGAACAATACGGCCTCTGAGATCGTATCCCGGCCTAACTATAGATTCGATCTCGCTGGCCTCCCTCTCAATCTCATCTATAAAACGATCTATATCCTCCTCAAGCCTCCTACGAATCCTCTCCATCCTCCTCACAAAATCATCATCCAAAGAATCGCCCATAGACTGTCACCCGTATAGCTCTTACTCAAGTATATATAGGTGGCGTGTGCTCCAACCCCTTCTTCATAGAGGCCATATCCTTCAGCACCCTCCTCATATGCTCCTTAGTCCTGAGCCTAATCAACTCACCCTCCTCAATCAGCTCCTTAACATCTATATTTCGATCAATGATCCTGGAAAGAACCTCAATACTCCTAGCAGACGCCTCAGGATCCGGAAACTCGGCGAAAGACTCAGTAAGTATAGCTATAGCATTGATCCCCCTACGGCTAGCCTCCTTCATAAGCAAGGCGTTGGGGCCAATAAGATACCCATTGCTAAATAAAGTTAATCCATAGCCAGCCAGCCTATTGTTAAGCTCCTCGGAGGTTGATATAACGTATGATTTAAGATCCTTAAGCTCCAGCCTATTACTAGCGGGGATACCAGTCATAGACACTATATAGTCAACACCATAGCTCTTGGCGAGGTCCCCTATAAAAGATATCAAGTCACCAATAAACCTCACATCGGGAAGAACCTCGGTATGAACAACCATCAAGTTACCGCCGTGGAAAATCCTCATCGGAGGCCTAATCCTGCCCCCAGAAACAATAGCTACAGGAGGAAACACCGAGGAATCCACACCAGCAACCTCCCTAAGAGACAGTTTCTTAATCAGATGGGCAGTCGAGATGACACCAATCAAGCCCGTATCCGGGATCCCAAGAACCATGTATGAGGGTTTCTCAAGAGCGAAATCCACGTATTTATCGACTATATACCTAGATGGCTCGCCAGAAGACATTAAACATTCACCAAGAAAATAACAGTATAGACCATAGATTAGCTTTACCATAAACGGGTAATAGCTCGCTCACCCAGCAACCTTGTTGAGGACCTCGAGAATATATCTAGAGCTATACCTATATTTAGAGTACTCATCTGCAGCCACAGGCTTTCTAAGGATATAGAGCTTCTCGTGGTATATGAGTAGGAAGTCCCTCTTAGTGTATCTGGACCACACCTCCCTGGTTGTCTTCATCTTATGCTGGATCTTAACAACCTCCTCCTTAAGAATGAAGCCCTTGAGCAGAAGTAGATCAAGCACAAGATGAGTTATAGGAACATAATGCCTATGCATACGGGTATCGCCAACAAGCATACCCAAGTATCTGCCAGGCTTCAAAACACGAAAGAGCTCTCCTATAGCATCTTCGAGCATCTCTAGATAATCCTCAATACTTCTAGCCCTCGAGATGTCTCCATCTCCTCTCGAGTCTCTAGATGAATACTTTATTATATTGAAGTATGGCGGGTGGGTAGCGATAAGATCTATAGACCCACTACCTATAGCGTTGAGGTCCCGGGCATCGCCATGGTATATCTCTATGCGGGACCTCCTAACGGCATCGGGATCAACATGGTTTCCAGGAACATCAAAATCCATCGCCTCAATATGTCTCTCGAGCCAGTATAGCCTGTGTAGTGTGAGGATCACGGCGTTATAGTTTATGTCTACGCCTATACAGTTCCTCCCGAGGAGCTTAGCCTCGACACACGTGGTCCCGCTACCAACCATGGGATCTAGAACAGTATCCCCGGGCTCGGTATATGATAGAATCAGTGCACGAGCCATCTGAGGAGCCCAGTTACCCCTGTAATCACCCCTATGCGTAGCCCATGAACCCCGTTTAGGGAAGCTCCAAACAGTTGTAGACACATCAGTAAGCTCCTCGCTACTCGGATGAAGCCTAGACACCTCTATGGGTTTGAGCT
>WANO01000042.1 GCA_015521765.1 Desulfurococcales archaeon | reverse complement strand
ACCTTAATCTATATATAAAACTCGATTTAGGTAAATTTGGTTTTTCGTGTTTAGTATCTTTATATACTACAGCTACCCTCTTATCATTTCTACCTCTATATATACATTTTGTGGTACTCTTATTCTCATTATCTGTCTCATAACTCTTTCATCTGCAGCTATATCTATTAGTCTCTTATGGATCCGCATCTCCCACTTCTCATATACTTTAGTTCCCTCACCATGAGGCAATCTGAGAGTTGGAACAACAAGCCTTTTTGTTGGCAGCGGTACTGGTCCTTTAACCATTACTCCTGCCTTTTTAGCTAGATCCACAATCTGCCTGGCAACATACTCTACGTTGTCTACATTGGTTCCCCATAACCTTATTCTAACCTTCATATACTCTTCATCACCATAGCCATTGTTTTTTATTAACTAATCATTGAAGTCTCTCTGAATTTATATTATTAAAAGATTATTATGCTCATTATATGATTTATTTATTATTTTCTGTTCCTTACCTCTGCATAGGTTTAACGTCAACTATTGTACCTACACCTATAGTCTTGCCCATATCTCTCATAGCGAACCTGCCTAGCTGCGGAAAGTCGGAGTACTTCTCGATAACCATCGGCTTTATCGGCTTAAACTTTACTAGAGCTATATCACCCATCTTTATAAACTGTGGGTTCTTCTCAACTATCTGGCCTGTTCTTGGATCCAGCTTGCCCAGGATCTCAATGATTCTACAGGCCACAGATGCTGTATGAGCATGGACAACTGGTGTGTAGCCAACTGATATAGCTGTGGGGTGCCACATAATGAATACTCTAGCTGTGAACTCGTCGGCTACGGTCGGCTTGTTTGTTGGGTGCCCTACAACGTCTCCTCTCTTAACGTCCTTCTTTGAAACTCCTCTAACGTTGAAGCCTATGTTGTCGCCGGGTTCAGCTTTCTGCATTGGTTGATGGTGCATCTCTATACTCCTTACCTCGCCGCTTATATCTACGGGCATGATTACTACTTGGTCACCAACCTTTAGGACGCCAGTCTCTACCCTACCAACCAGAACTGTACCGACACCGCTGATTGATAGAGCCTCTGATATGGGTATCCTTAGAGGCTTATCTACAGGTTTAGAAGGCTGCTTTAGCGAGTCTAGAGCCTCAAGTAGTGTTGGACCCTTGTACCATGGCATGTTATTGCTTCTTGTGGTTAGATTATCTCCGTTCCATGCAGATACAGGAATAAAGGGTAGCTGCTCAACCCTATATCCCAGGGTCTTCATAAGCTTCTTTAGAGTGTTGGTTACCTCGTTAAACCTCTCCTGTGAATATGGGGGTTCTGTAGCGTCCATCTTATTTACGGCTACAATAACCTGATCTATACCCATGGTTTTAGCTAGAGTTATATGCTCTCTGGTCTGTCCCTCAGGGCTTATTCCAGCCTCAAACTCACCTTTTCTGGCAGATACTACAAGGATGGCTGCATCTGCCTGGCTTGTACCAGTAATCATGTTCTTGACGAAGTCTCTATGTCCTGGGGCATCTATAATGGTGAAGAAATACTTGTTTGTTTCGAACTTCACAAAGCTTAGGGCTATAGTTACTCCTCTATCACGCTCCTCCTTCATCCTGTCTAGAAGCCATGCGTACTTTTCAGTTTCTTTACCCCTCTTCTTTGCTTCTTCCTCAACCATTTTCTGTTGTTTCTCATCAACCTGGCCTAACTCTACTAAAAGGTGCCCTACTAAAGTGCTTTTGCCATGGTCTACATGTCCTATTATAACTAGATTCATGTGTGGTTTTCCACTTGACACACTAATCACCTACCATCCATAATATAATATACTCCTTATAAATATTCTATCCTAGATCAATGTCTCGGAAAGAAGATCTTTAAGAGTAATAGGTTGCACAGAATCCATATCTATACTTAAATCAACAGATCTATATCTCTGGATACCCTTCAACTCCCTAAGCCTCCTACTCCTTCTATTCTCCGCACCTTCCCACTCATCAAACTCCTCAACACTATGCGGCTTAAACTGTTTTACTGGAAGTGGCTTACCCGACTCATCTACATGCACAAAGGTAAAATACGACCTCAGCTTTCTCCTTTTGTTCTCTCTACTTATAGACCACACATCAACAGCGATCTCCATAGAAGTGTTCCATGTACGGGTAACCCTCGCTACAATCTTTATATACTCATTGACTTTTATCGGCTCAACAAAAATCATCTGGTCTACAGAGGCCGTAACTACGTTTCCCTCTGCATAGGTTGACGCCATTATAGCAGCGACTTCATCTAGAGAAAGCATTAGGCTTCCAGCATACATCACGTTTGAGAGAAAAGTATCCTCTACGGTGACTCTCTTAACGCTTTCAATCTGAAATTTCGACAGAACCTCATTACCTGTATCCTTCATCTTCTTATATCTATCAACGATTTTTATGGATTCGCTATGCCATCTCTGGAAGTAGCTATGTAGCTTCTTTTCCCAACTAGAATTAGGTGTAACACTTCTACCTATACTTACTGGCCTGCCGCCTTCATCTACAGCTACAAATATCATTTTGCTTACTGAAGACAGATAAACCTTATTAGTAGATCTGTCCCTAACCAACGCTTCAATATAGACGTCGATACTACTTCTGCCGGTTCTAGGGATCCAGCATCTATAAGTTAATATACTACCTATTTTAACTGGGTTTATAAAATAAACATTATCTAGAAAGCCGAGAAAAACCTCTCTTTCAGCAAGTCTATACGATGAGAAGGTCCCTGCATCAATCATCCAGTTAAGCATTTTACCTCCAAACAGGAATCCTGCTGGATTAGAGTCTCTAGGAAAGACAATCCTCCTGTACTCTGTGTATGTTTCCTCGATGCTGGGGTGATCTGTTGATATGGGCTTCATCTTAATGTATCTGCTAATGTTAGCTATACTATAAATATATTTTACGCATACAGAAACGAAAGAAAAGAAGACAGCTGTATCTAGCTATCTTGAGCTGAGGGCTATTCTTTCGATCTCATCCTTCCTTGATATAGCATAGCTCTTTGAATCGTTGTTTGCGGCTGCAATTATTTCGTCGGCAAGACACTCCTCTATAGACTTTGTGTTTTTGAACGCACAGAGTCTAGCTCCCTCGCTCAGGTGTCTCAACGCTAGATCAACCCTTCTCATCGGTGATATATCTACGGCAACGTGGTATATGATACCACCATACATTATTCTAGTGGTTTCTTCCCTAGGAGCGCTATTCTCTATGGCCCTCACCAAAACCTGGATCGGATTACTCCCAGTCTTTAGATATATCAATTCAAAAGCCCTTTTAACTATATTATAAGCTAGAGCCTTTTTGCCTGTATTTCTACCAACCTTCATTAGGTTGTTCATTAGTCTCTCTACTATAGGTACCTCTGCCTTACCAAATCTCCTATGCTCATGCCTGCCTCCAGTATGTGGTAGAAACACGGGTTTGAGGGATATATATTTCTTTAAGCTTGGATCCCTGATGTTAACTCCAACAACGCTCCATTTACCAAATATCTTTATGTCGCTTATACTCACTAAACTGATCGTCTGCCTCTGCGAACCGCTACTCATCTATAACCCCAACCCAGTATGATATAAAGGGTAGAAGGATATATAAAGATAATCGCCTCATGGATCTATAGAGCTAGGTTAAATTAATTAGGATTTATAGCTATGCTCTAGTTAGAGGGTAGGTGTAATGTTTTGACGGGAAAACTATTGAGAGTGGTTGATGTTGATGCATATTTTACTCCACCACCACATATAGTTCCTATTCTCCAATGCACCCTTGAAGACGGGCGGGTCTTCAATCTATATAGCGTCCCTGGAGAAGTTGTTTTCGCAATAAACAGGATCAAAGGTGTTAATATCGAGAATAATAGGGAAACAATATTCGAGATACTGCCGCTATTCAACAGCGACCTTAAAGACCTGGGAAAGCGCATAGATAAAGTAATAATAGACGAGATAGATGAAACAACTCAGCTGTATACAGCAAAAATATATATTAAGGGAGACGGTTTCGTCATATCGAAGAAAATGGTCCCCAGCCATGCCGTATTTCTGGCTTACCTAATAGATATACCAATATACGTGTCGGAGGAGCTCGTCATCAAGCAGATCGAGCTAGAAGCGGAAAACGAGGATAGCGAGCAGGAAGCCTAAAAATATGTTATCTCAAAGGCTTCTGCTTCTTACCCTTCATCAACGCGTCAAGCGAGACACCGTTAACCATTACCACCTTATACTTAACTCCCGGCAGATCACCCATAGATTTGCCCCTAGTACCACCTATACCAACTACAAGAACCTCATCATGCTCTTCTATAAAGTTTATAGCTCCATCTCCGGGAACAAAAGCAGTTACTACTTTACCGTTTTTAACCAGCTGAACCCTTACGCATTTTCTTAGCGCGGAATTAGGCTGTCTCGATTCTACACCAACTTTTTCCAGCACTATACCGCTTGCCATTGGCGCTCCCTCTAATGGATCGTACTTCTCCTTGAGCCTAAGCATCCTAATCTTGAAGTCTCTCTGGCTCCACCTAAACTTAAGTCTCTTTTTCTTTAGTTTTGCTGCTGCATATAGCCCGTAGGGTGATTTCTTACCTGTCAATCTATCTCAACCCACATCTCTTTAATATGGTATCGAGACTATATAATGTTTATTAATCTATACAACCACAACGTTATCAACGTCGTAGTATCTCTTTAATATTAGTTTAGCCTTTTGTACGTTCCTACCGTTCCTGCCTATGGCGAGGCCCTTATCTTGTGGATGCACATTCACATATACTACAACACGCTTATTAGGGTGATTAACCTTTTTGACGGAATGAACCCTTGCTGGCAGAAATATATTTTTGACAAGCTGGGTAAAGTCGTCAGAGTACTCAACAACCTCTATGTTTTTCCCCAGTATCTTCCTTGTTTTCTTTATATTGATCCCATTCTTACCTATAGCTATGCCGGCTTCACCTGGGTTAACGAGATATATTATGGTGTTGTTGTCATGATCAACTATGCAGTCCTTCACGGTTACTCCGGTTAGATCCTGGAAAATCGATATATACCTCATTTCATCTAGAGTTAGCTTGATTTCGGGAATTGCTTACTCACCTCCCATGCTTTTTGATGCTAACTCTCTAATTGTGTCTAGACTTACGTTACCTAAATCAATAACGGCTATAGAAGACACGGGAAATGGTTTACCTAAGATTGCCCCAAGATCCATGCTTGTCCCATCATATATAAGAACAGGGATGTTGCCTAGAGAGGAATAGTATTTTATATCATCAAAAATATTTCTAGGGATTTTTGACGCCATAATAACAGCCTTTGCCTTCCCGAGCTTTATGTTTTTCACCGTTGTTCTATACCCTATGCTCACTTTTCCGGACTTAACTATATTTTTGATCACGCCCTCAATACTTACGTTTTCACTCAACTGCCATCACCCTGCTTTTTCCTTATAGCACTGGTTTTCATCATTAATGAAACTTTACCTGTTCCCAGCGGTATGGGTTGACCCACTATAATATTCTCAGCAACACCTAAAAGCTCATCTACCTCGCCCCTGGCCGCGGCCTCAAGCAGATGCTTAACGGTGACCTCGAAAGCTGCTCTAGCTAGCGTGCTTTCCTTCTCGCCAGTAACTCCATGCCTACCGATCTGCTTTACTGTCCCGCTTCTTGTCATTATATCGGCAACTAAGGTTACGTGTCTTATATCGACATCAAGACCTTGCTCGTTCAACACGTTCATGATTTCCCTTATCAGCATTGTTCTCGCTGCCTCGATGCCTAGCACCTCTTCTATCTCCTTTATGTCGTTGCTTACCGTCCTATATGGATCTACACCCTTAACCTTCATTAAAGCTCTCAGGTTGGTCCCATCGGTAATTAGAACATATTCATCGCCTCTCTTCTGTATTATTACGCTTTTAATATTCTTGATCCCCTTAATTTTAGTTCTAAGGATCTTATCCCTCAACCTACTCAATTTTAGATAGTCAACTATGCCTGTCTCGAGAATTAGGGTGTATGGATTCTCATCCGATACTTTCACATCACCGTATTTTTCTAAAATACTCTTAACCTGGTTAACCGTAACCCCCTTATCTTCAAGCATCTCGGGATCAAGCTCGAGGGTTATTATCCCCGTAACTAGATCCATATATATTCCCGATGCAACATTCTCTATTCTGGTTAGCTCTATCTTTCTGGCTAGATTTCTAGCCTTCTCCGGATCATGCCTATGCTCCTCATCAAGATAAACATATGTTATGGGGGTTGAGGGCGTTTTCCTCGCATCAACAAGCTCAATCAGTCTCGGAAGCCCTAGGGTTACGTTGAGCTCTCTAACTCCAGCATAGTGGAATGTCCTGAGTGTCATCTGGGTTCCAGGCTCACCTATGCTTTGGGCCGTAACTGTTCCAACAGCCTCTCCAGGCTCTATCAGGCTGTTTACATATTCATTTATAGCTAGATCTATAACCTTGGACGCCTCCTCCTCAGTAAGGTTGTTAGCCGTTATCTTAGATACTAACTCATCAACTATTCTTTTAGGCATGTAGGGTGCCTTCTCATGGATTGTTTTCCTAATAAAATCCTCTGTAGCCTGCCTTAGGGTAGGCTCCGCTTCAGCAACAGCCTTAATCTCTTCGTGCTTCTCTTTTAGCTTGGGTCTTGATTTAGTCTGCTCCCTAGATCGTTTACTTGATTTCTTAGAGGACTTAGCACGGGTCACCTCTTCCACCCGACAACCCTCTCGATCAATCTATCAACATCTACAGACTTCCCATGCACACTCTTCATAGGATCTATACCATCATCACCATACACAACCTGTATAATCGACTTATCAGGCATCCTCACAGAACCATCGTACTCCACATACAAGTCTTGAAGCGCATTTATAAGTCTCCTCTGCATATACCCGCTCTGCGAGGTCCTAACCGCAGTATCTACAAGACCCTCTCTACCACCTGCAGCGTGGAAGAAGATTTCAGTTGGCGTTAACCCCTTCCTAAAGCTTGAAACAACGAACCCTCTTGCTAGGGCCCCCTTGTCTCCTGGCTTGAAGTGTGGTAGAGCTCTATCTCTATATCCTCTATGTATTCTCTCACCCCTAATAGACTGCTGGCCTAGGCAGGCAGCCATTTGGGTTATATTTAGGCTGGATCCACGTGCACCTGTCCTGGCCATAACGAATGCGTGGTTAAACGGATCCAAGCTTCTTATAGCTACTTCACCAGCCTCCTCTCTAGCCTTTCTAAGCACCTCATCCATTATTTTGATCTCAAGAGACTCATCAATACTTCTACCCGGCACAGGCTCCAGCTCGCCCCTCTCCTTAATTTCAATAAGCCTATACACGTCCTCAAACGCTTTCTTCATGATCTTTTCGATCTCCCGCTCCGCCTCCTCACTTATAACTATATCATCGAAAGACATGGTGAACCCTCTCTTCTCCAGGATCCTTATAAACATTCTGAACACGTTATCGATAAACATTCTACCAAACTCGCTTCCATACTCCCTTACCAGGTGGTGGAACATGGATTCAGGCTGTTGTGAGCCTATAGACTTCTTATCTAGAACACCGAAGAGAAGCTTACCCTTCTTAACAACAACATAGGAGTCCCAGAAACACTCCTCGTCATCGCACCTGAGGTTTCCGGCAGATACATTGGCGTGAGCCCTAAAGTTGAAGTCCTCAGGCAGAAATAGGCTGAGCAACTGCTTGCCGGTCCACAGCTTTTTAGGTGATAGAATAGCGGGTTCAGGCAGTGGTCCAACGTACCTTGCAGCTGCTAAAAGATCTATAACCTCCTCCTCGGTGAGAAGAGTAGCCTTGCTAGTCAATATATATGATCCACTAATATAGTCTTGAAGACCACCTATTATCGGGCCCCCATACCTAGGGCTCAAAATATGCTCCTGAACAAGCATTAGCGTCCTCGCCTCCGCTCTAGCCTCTTCCGACTGAGGTACATGGAGATTCATCTCATCCCCATCAAAATCCGCGTTATAGGGTGGGCATACAGCTAGATGTAGCCTAAATGTCTTTCCAGGCAATACTCTAACTTTATGCGCCATAATACTCATTCTATGCAGGCTTGGCTGCCTATTGAACAGCACCACATCTCCATCCATTAGGTGCCTCTCAACAATCCACCCAGACGTAAGTGTTTCAGCAAGGGCTTTTCTATCATTAACAAACCTGAGGTCTATCCTTCTGCCATCAGGCGATATAACATAGTTGGCCCCCGGCCATGTGTATGGGCCATTGATAATTAGCCTCCTCATATTCTCCAGATTCCAAGACGTGACCCTCTCTGGTATCGTGAGGACCTTGGCTATCTCGATAGGTACACCAACATCGTTCAGACTTATATATGGGTCAGGGCTGATAACGCTTCTAGCCGAGTAGTCAACCCTCTTACCTGACAGATTGCCTCTAAATCTACCCTCCTTACCCTTGAGTCTCTGGGCAAGTGTCCTTAGCGGTCTTCCATACCTTTGCTTTGCTGGCGGCACTCCTGGAGCTTCATTATCAAAGTATGTTGTAACGTGATACTGCAGAAGCTCCCACAGATCCTCAACAATAATGTTTGGAGCCCCAGAAGCTATATGCTCCCTTAACCTTTCGTTTGTTCTCACAATATCGGCGAGCTTGTGGGTTAGATCGTCCTCGGATCTTGCTCCTGTCTCGAGAACTATTGAGGGCCTTATGGTTAGCGGTGGAATTGCTAGGACAGTAAGCACCATCCACTCCGGCCTCGACTCCTTGGGATCGTAGCCGAGAATTTCGAGATCGCTGTCGGGTATCCTTTCCAGCCTCTGTCTGACCTCGATCGGGTTAAGCTTAACCTGGTCCTCCATCTTCTCCTCGTAAAATGTAGTTGGTTTCTCGATCTTGATCTTGTATTGCTTCTCACCACAGAACGGGCATCTATCAACCCTGAAAGCCTCCCTCTTAAGGGTTTCAGACAGTCTCCGAGCCAGTAACGGCCATCTATCACTCATTTTTCTATATATCTTGAGTATTTCCCCTATAGCCCTCTCGGGATCTCTATACCTCTTGATGTATTCCTCTGGAACCTTGAATCTTCCACAGTTCCTGCATGTTGCTCTCAGAAGATCATATATATGCTTTATAAACCCAACATGAATAACAGGTCTGGCAAGCTCAAGATGCCCAAAATGCCCTGGACACTGACCAATCGTGTTTCCACACACCTCACACCTTCTGCCTGGCTCCACAACCCCTAATCTAGGATCCATTATAGAGTTTCTTATAGGCATACCATCCTCATCGAGGATCTCGCTGGTCAGAATCGGAGCTATAGACATCTTCCTGATCTCGTCAGGCGACAATATACCGAATTTTATTCCGGCTATAACGTATTCATCCATTACTCCCACCTCTTCATGAAAAGATCAATCTTGCTTTTAACTATGAGTCTAGGCATGATATGCATAGCCATAAGCTCCTGTATGAGAAGCTTGAACGCGTATGAAACATATATAGGAACCACGGTAGCCTTATCCTCATGGATCGGGCACACATACCTCTTTCTCAACCTATCGAACCACCCTATATGGCCGCATTCGCTACACACATATATAATTGTTCTATCGCTACTATCCAGAAGCCTCTCCTTAAGAAGCATAGACGCACCATGGCCTATTAGACAGTCCCTCTCCATCTCGCCGAATCTCAATCCTCCCTCCCTTGCTCTACCTTCAGTCGGTTGCCTGGTCAAGATCTGAACCTGACCCCTCGCCCTAGCATGGATTTTATCAGCAACCATGTGGTGGAGTTTCTGATAGTACACTATCCCTATAAAGATAGGACTACCAATAAGCTCACCTGTCCTCCCATCATACATGGGCTCAGTGCCATCTGCAGGGTATCCGAGAAATAGAAGCTCACGCTTCAGATCATCTATCTTCTCACCATAAAATGGCGTTGCATCAACAGACCTACCTCTCAAAGCAGCAACCTTTCCAGCTATGCTCTCCATCAACTGGCCTAGAGTCATTCTAGATGGTAGAGCATGTGGGTTTATAATGAGATCTGGCGTGATACCGTCTGGTGTATATGGCATGTCAGCCTGGCTGAACAGCATACCTATAACACCCTTCTGGCCGTGTCTAGATGCGAATTTATCCCCGATCTCCGGTATCCTGAGGTCCCTAACCCTAACCTTTATAAGCCTATGACCCTCATTGGTGGTTGTAACCAGAACGGAATCAACAACACCTTTCTCACCATGTCTAACGGCCACGGAGGTATCTTTCCTTTTGGCTGCAACAACACCAAACTCCTTCATCTCCTCCATGAATCTGGATGGTGATGTTTTACCTATTAGGATATCCCCTCCCTTCACAGGGATCTCTATCCCTATTAAGCCATCGCTATCAAGCTTATCATAGTACTGCCTCCCCTTAAAGCCATGTACACTAGGGTCGGGGACCTCTATCCTGTCTTCATCTCCGCCAGGGTATTTTCTTTCCTCGGTTACATATAGCCTGAAGAATGTTGATCTAGCCATCCCCCTCTCGACACTGGATTTATTCACTATGACGGCATCCTCCATGTTGTAGCCGCTATAGCTCATCACGGCAACAACCATATTGTGTCCAGCTGGCCTATCGTTGTAGCCAGTTAGCTCGAGGAACCTGGTTTGAACAATTGGTTTTTCAGGGTAGTGAAGCAGATGAGACCTTGAATCTGTTCTAAGCTGGTAGTTAGATGCGTAGAAGCCTAGAGCCTGCTTAACCATGGCTGATTGATAAGTGTTTCTGGGGCTCTGATTATGCTCTGCATAGGGTATGGTTGATGCAGCAATACCCATTATTGCAGGGGGATATATCTCCATATGTGTATGTTCCTTAGTTATGTCGGTTGGATCTATAGCTATATACGCGTTCTCCTCCTCCTCAGCGTCTATAAGCTCCACAATCCCCATCTTCAATAGATCTTGGAACTTGAGGTCCCCGCTAGCTAGCTTATCGATAATTTCTTTGGTTAGCTTAAGTTTACCATTCTCTACAATGAGGAGGGGTCTCATTATTCTACCTGGATCTGTATTTATATATACCTCATCCACATACTCTGTTTTGTAGTGGGAGACGCTAACCTCGTAATGGATCACTCCCGATCTTCTAAGCTTCCTTATCTTCTCAGTGAGCTTGGCTCCATCCTTACAGTAGCCTATAAGCTTCCCATTAATAAAGACCCTTGAGTAATTCAGATAGTTGTCAGAGAACTGCCTCTTCTTGGCCTCCTTAAACACCTTCTCTGCAGGGATAACCATTATGTCTGGTTCATCAAAACTCAAGATCATGCTTTCAATAGACCTTTCATCGACACCAACGGATATATAGCTCATCAAAGCCAGATTCTTGACCAGACCACAGTTCGGCCCCTCAGGAGTCTCAAACGGGCATATTCTACCCCACTGCGTGCCATGGAGATCTCTGGCCTCGAAATGCGGCTGGCTCCTGCTTAGCGGCGAAACAACCCTCCTCATATGGCTGTGCATAGAAATCCAGTTTGTTCTATCTAGAATCTGGCTAACACCTGTCCTATTACCCACCCAGTTTCCTGTAGCCATTGCATGCCTAATCCTCTCAGTAACTATATCGCTTCTAACTAAAGCGGTAAGCTGAATGATCTTTCTCGTTCTAGCCTTAGCCTTCTCAAGCTGATACCTGAAGTCCCTAACAAACGCTCTGAAGGCGGCTCTGAACTGCACAGCAAGCAACTCTCCAGCCAGCTTAAGTCTCTTGTTTTTGTAGTGGTCCTTATCGTCTATGGGTCTCCTGCCTAAAGCAAACTCTAGGAGTTTGTTGGCCATATAGCCTAGGTAAAGGGCTTTCTTTAATCGATCTTCCTTGCTGTAGCCTATATGGGGGAGAAAATACCTATCTATAATCTGTTCAGCCCTCTCGATCCTAACCTGCATCGGTTGCCCAACAGCGACCCTACTACCTATATAGTCAAGCGCCTCTTTGGAGGTCTTTATCTCAATACTCTGGGTTAGTGAAGGTATAAGCTCCTTTTGAACCTCTGGATCTAGCGAGACCGCATTAACGATCTCCCAGTCGCTCTCGAGACCGAGAGCACGCATCATGACTACAAAAGGTATCTTCCCTGTAACTGCAGGGAAAGATATATGTAGTGTTCCATCCTTATGTCTATCGAGTATAATAGGAATCCTGTACCCTGTCGTTGCTGAAACAACCTTAGCCATATGGGTTACGTTCAAACCCTCTTTAGCGTGGTCCACAAGAACCCTGTTTGCAACCATATCTTCTTGAGCCACGAGAACCCTCTCGCTACCGTTTATTATGAAGTATCCACCTGGATCCTTAGGATCCTCTCCAAGCTCCCTTAACTTTATAGGATCATTAATCTTGGTCAAAACATCCTTAATGCTCCCAATCATTATTGGTATCTCGCCAAGCTCAACCTCTACCGGAGGGGATCTTATACCATTCTCCACCTGAATCATAGTAACATAGACAGGAGCGGCATAAGTCAGGTTCCTAATCCTACACTGCATAGGGGTGATATCACGATTTATACTTCCATCAAACTCCTTTACCTGGGGATCGCCAACCCTTACGTTGGTGATTATTACATAGTGATTGGGTATGCTGGTGGTTATGATCCCCTCCTCCTTAATTATCTCCTGGATCCTGGAAGTAATAAACTCGTTATAGCTATCTATATGCTGCCTAACCAGCCCCCTCTCCTTAAGATACTTCTCTATTATAACCCATCTATCATCGTGAGAGGGAATATAACCTCCATTCCCGTTAAAGGATCCAGCCATATAAAACACCCAGAAGCATGTTATCCTGCTATTACGTACCTGTAAACCTCTATCTCTCCTGCAACATAGCTTTTACGCTTTATTTTAATTATATCGCCAGGCTTTGCTCCCAGAAGCCTTGCTACAGGATCGCTGGCCCTAATCCATGGGAGGTGCTCTGGCTTTATGCCCAGCTCCTTAAGTATTTTTATAGCTTCGTCTACAGGCACTATGGTGTGTTCTGGAACAAGCTCATGCTTCCTAATATCAATCTTCTTAGACTCAGACATCATTCAACCTCCTTCAAAACTAGAGTAATTCTTGCTAATATATTATATTCATTTACAGGACTAATATTTTTAATATCTCGCAACCAAGCACTGATTAAATCTATAAAAAATACAGTTTAACTGTCTCTCCCAATAAGAGATTAGATCACAATAGTTGTGGATGTTGTATAGTCGAGACATATATGTTCTTAACCATATTTCTGCTCTCAATTCTAATAGCTTCAGGTATGCTCTCAACAATCTGAAATTCTATAGAGTTGGATCTGAGAATCTCAACTACACCATCGACAGGCTTCAGATAGTAGGTGCCATCCATATATATACCCAGCCCCTTAGACACTAAGTAGTCTAAGATCTCTAATCTCCCAGCTGAAGGGACCTCCACCCACCTAAGTATTCCATCCTCCATAACGGCTTGGTGAGGGGCTTTCAGAACCATAGATTTATGCCTTAATCGCCTAAATGTCTGTACAGTATCCTTGAATCTGGCTGGACAGAAGTGAACCGGTATACCCACATTAGATCTTGCCCATTTAACTATCTCTACAGCCAGCTCCCTGCTGCCTTTAACAGTGATTCCATCGTCATTTATGGTTAAACCCCTAAGCAGAATAGACTCCTTATTAGGTTCTGCAACCTCAAGCTCGTTTAAATTCACAAATCGGCATCCTGCACGATCGGCGTAGGCTATAAGCTCTTTCAGCCAGCGATCCTGGCCGGGTATTACGGGGACCTCAACACCAACATCTATGGAGGTTTCCTTTACAGCTAGATCCAGCTTGCTCCAGTAAGATCTATCGATAGGGTGGAAGCGTATCTCATCAAGCCCAGCTCTGTCGAGTAGCTTTAGTGTGTGTAGCGTTGCATATCTTCCTGAGGTGTATAGATGTATGTGAAATCTGCTACCTATATGATCCTTGATCCTGGTTATAAGCTCAACAACAAGATCCAGCCTTATTAGAGGGTCGCCCCCGGTTATAGATGCACCCTTAACGCCTATAAGATCTATGTAGGATATGATCTCATCTATAGAGGAAACCCTCTCCTCATCAATATATATTGAATCAAGATGCCTCTTGTCAAAGGCTATCGGACAGTAGTAACATGAATCGTGGCAAGTACCTGTTATATATATAATGCTTTTATCACCATCAAAACATAGGCTACACCCGTAAGCAAGATCCCCACTCCATACACCATACACCATTACGGCATCTTCGCCACTAATCCTTAACATAGTCCTTCCCATCTTGCGTATTTCCTAAATATGTTGTTTCTCCTGCATAGCTCACTAATCTTATCTACTATAGATTCCTCTCTCGGTATATAAGCCTTTATAAATATTCCTGTCCTACCTAAATGATCCCTCTTAGTCAGGGCAGAAACCCTATCCTCAACAACCTCTACTGGAACATTAAGGATCCTGGCCACCTCGGGCTCCCTACCCAATATAGATGACTCTATGTGTCCATTCTTCGTTGGCTCAATAAGTAGTAGTCTCTTATTGACTCCAGGCACCCTGACCTTTCTCACTATATCGTCGAGATCCACTAAACCACTGAATCTATAGAAATCTGCCTCAATACCAGGCAACTTACCTAAGGGTTTGGAGATAACCTTGTCGCGGTTGGGTGTTAGATACACGTATATCTTGGGAGTCTTTGATGGCGTAGCCATAACTATCTCGGCATGATCCCATGAAAAGTGCCTCTCTATACACCACACAAACAGTATAAGGGATACATCGTCGATCACAACGATATCTATGTCGCTGGATCTCTTTATATCGCCCCTAGCCAGCGATCCGTGAGCATACCCCTTGATACCACAGTACCCTAGTTTCTCGAGGATCTCCCTGGACTCGTTCCTTTTAGTATCTAGAATCATCCAATGCTCACTGTCATATACCACCTCCCTATAATATGATCTGCTAGCTATCTTCTCCCTGACCAATTAACCTATCCAATATATTCAGGCCTTAAACCCGCTAATTGATTTTATGAAGTTAAGCACACTGTAGCTGTGGGTCAATGGATTAACTCTCCTCCATATCTTAACTATCACGCCGTCAGGATCTATTAGGTAGGTTATCCTCTTAACCGTGCCAACGATACCCCTAGCACAGTATAGTTCTACAACTTTGCCTAGGGGATCAGATAGTATCCTAAACGGCACTTTACATTTGTCACAGAAAACCTTAACGGAGCTTATACTGTCGCTGCTGACCCCAACAACCTCAGCGTTTAATCTCTTGAGCTCTTCATACACGTTTCTGAAGCCGATAGTCTCTAAGGTGCAGCCCAAGCTAACTATATAGGATGACTTAGGATAGAAATACAGAACAACATATAGGCCTTTTAGATCTGAAAGCCTAAACTCTTCCCCATTCTGGTCGAGTAACAGGAAGTCGGGAGCCCTATCACCTTCGGATAGGCATCTCAAGCCTACATCAAGCCCTCCTAAATAAAATATTAATAAATACCCCGACATATTTTTAAGCACTCGGTATAAACTCCATAGAGATTGTGGAGACCCTAACCATCCACTATAGGTCCTCGTATATCTCGAGATGTTTTCTAGCAACAATCTGCCACATGGTGTCTATCCCATAGCTCCATAGTCTTTCCGATATTATCAGGGCCTCGTTATAGTTGTTTATGGCCCACTCAAGCTTGCTCGCCAGCCTCCCTGGGCTCTCGGGCGGTATAGTTAGGTCTGGTGTGCCAACATAGCACTCAATAAGTCTGGGGACCTGGGCACAGATCATTGGTATAAAGCTTCCCATCGCCGCATGTAATGCTCCACTTATACCTATGTGGCCTATATCTTCTCTATACGGGAATACAGCGAGATCCAGCAGCCTTATATATGCGAAGAATCTCCTTCTATCCAAGTATGTTTTGATAACTATAATATTGTCTCTGCCGCTCAATTTATCCTGGATCGATTCATAAAGCTTTAGACCCTCATACCCCTGGTGGGTCCCTATAATGACTAGAGCCGCATCGTATTTTCCGCTTATACTGTTGAATGACTCCAATAGGATATCTAGACCCTTATCCCATCTGATGAAACCAGGTGTACCAATAATGAAGCTTTGGCTAGGTAGATCCACATCCAGCAGGTTAGCGAGCTCGCGCCTAGACTCGTTGCTTAAGGGATTTATGGGTGTTCCGTGGGGTATTATCCTGATCTTTTCCGGATTAACTCCCTGGAACCAGAGTTCCATCTCCATGTGCGGGTGATGAACTATTATAGCGTCTGCAACGCGCGATAGTGCTGTTTGAAAATCTATTGATTCGACTAGGTGTTTCGGTGTGTTGAGTGATCCGGCATACACAGCCCTTCTAACTGTATGTAGGGTCACGGCTATCTTCAGGTCTTTAATCCTCTTCTTTAACTCGATCAGTAGGCCTAAAAAGTCATTGTTGCTTGGGAAAATACTGTATTCATGCTGGATATGAAGTATATCTCCTGCCGACAAAACAGTCTTCAGGCATCTATACAGCTCGTTATAGTCCACCGCCCCACTCCTGAAGCATCTATGCACCTTGAGATCTTCCGGATCCCTATATGTGCTGTTTGAAGGTATATCGTAATTGCCTACTACAACCAGATCGTTGAGGTCCCCCCTCCTCCCCAGAAGAGATCTAGCCAGCATGTCTGTGTATTCCGCTATACCACACTCCGACGGTGGATACCTACTTAGAAACACTATCCTCAAGCCGATCCACCCCAACCTCTTGTATGATCATCTGTGGAGGGTATAGATAGGTAGTTTAGAATCTCCTTAGCGAATCTCTCGGGATTATGGAATAACGCCTTGAACCTAGCCCTAGACCTCAGCTTCTTGAGCCTATACCTATCCAGGCTAAATATATACAGTATCTTTTGGGGGACCTCGCTGAGCGAATCATAAACTATAACCTCGGATCCCGCATCCATCACCTCGGCAATCCCGGATCTCGATGGGACAATGCCTACGGCTCCCTGGCTAATGGCCTCTAGAGGCGCCATCCCGAAATGCTCCCCTATTCTTGCGTGGAGGTATATGGATGACTCCTGGTACAGGCTGATCAGTTTTTTTCTGGATGGCGATATGTGTAGCTCTATTCTGTCGTCTGTCTCTGATATTGACTTAAGCTTTTCTAGATACCATCTGAATCTGGGGTCTGGAGAGCCGGCAATAATTAGTCTAGACCTAGGCAGCTTTGGGGCTATATACCTTCTAAATATGTCGATTATAGCCTCGAAGTTCTTATGCGGGACGATCCTGCCCACACTTATAATTATTGGTTCTCTTGGACTCTCTAGATCTGGCTCCTCATTGATGTAGATCCAATCTATGCAGGGGTACACTATATTTGATTCTATCCCGTAGAGCCTATATAGGGTTCTCGCCGTGTAGGCTGAGTTGACCATGTGGACGTCGGCTATAAGATACATTTTAGGATCGAATATAGGGAACCTATACATAGTTATGAAGTCATTTATATTCTCTCTACTTGCCTCCTCCTCATTGGGGTAGTGTATATATATCCCAACTGGTATTTTTGGATTTATTATTTTCGATATTGAAGCATATACCGGCTCGTGAATCATGATCAATATGCTGTCGGGGGAAAAGCTATTTATAGCATCATAGAGCGTCGATGTAATACTCTCAAGCACGGATCTCAATCCATCTATCTTTCCACCTGTATTCTTGAAGCGCCATACCTCCACTCCATCTATGTCTTCATCGATATCTTTCGTCACTACCGCTACCTCTAGGCTCCTTGATCTGAGCTCCCTTACAAGTATTTTTGTTAGCTCCTCGCTACCTCCTGTTATATATAGGTGGGGATGCACCACCAGTATTCTGTTCATTGTTGCTTCACCTCTTTAGTAACTCTATATTTTATTGATCTATTAATGATCTTGAGACAGGGTTAATACTGGTTTAAATAGATCCTAGGTTTGAATATGATTATATATCTGCGCGTAGATGGATTATATTTCAGCCTCCTAAATATAATACTCAATTATTTTATTTAAGTATTTATTTAGTTTATATCACTCGTATCGCTTAGGGATCGCTACACATTGCTTTATATCTATTCTAGCCAGAATATATCTCGGGTAACTTAGCTTGGATTCCTCAGAGCTCTCCTCAATAATAGTTGATGCCGACGCCGTCGTTAAGCCTGATGACACTGTGGGTAGAGTTATATCCAGGATGAAGGAGCATAAAGCGCATATCGCCTGTGTGGTTGACGATCTAGGAAAGCTTGTTGGGGTTGTCTCCTATAGGGATCTTCTTGATCGGAGAGTAAGCCCCAGATCCAAGATATCGAGCGTTATGACACCGCCATACTCAATATCGGTAAACGCTTCAATCAACGATGCAGTGGAGAAGATTTTGGGCCTAAAAACCAAGGCTGTACCCGTAGTTGATGGTTCAGGAAAGCTCTCGGGGCTTGTCACCAGGGAAAGTGTGCTGAGGTATCTTCTTGATGTGGGTCAAATACCGAATGCAAGGGTTTCATCGGTTATGTCCACCCCGGTTATATGGGTTAGGGGTAGCGATCCTGTGGCTACCGCCAGGTGGCTCATGATTAGGCATGGAATCAGCAAGCTGCCGGTTATAGATGATGGGAGGCTGAGCGGTATAGTTAGTCTGAGGGATATTGCTGAAAGGCTGTATTACGCCTCTATACCATATAGATCTAGGAGGGGAGACGTGGCCGGGGACGAGGTAGAGATCCTGGCAGCACCGGTTAAGGGTATAGCTAGCTATCCCGTGGTTACTGTTGATAGCTCCAGCTCCCTGGCTAGTGTTGCCGAGCTCATTATTAGAACGAGATACTCGGGCTTCCCAGTCATCTCGGATGGTCAGGTTGTTGGTATGGTTTCTGGATACGATATTATTAGGAGATCCGTTGAGAGGATAGAGGTTGTACCCATAGACGCTAAGATAAGTGGCATCGATGACGAGTCCGTTAGAAGATCTATAGACAGGGTGATAGGGGCTTATCTAGCTAAGATCTCGAAAATAACGGACCCTATAGACGTGAAAGTAGTCATCAAGAACTATAGGAGCGCGAAGACGAAAGACAGTGAGAAGAGAATTAAGTACTCCGTACACATAATGCTAAAAGACAGTAGCGATATTTACAAAGTTAACGAAACAGAATGGGACCCCATCAACGCGGTTAGATACGCGATGGAAACGCTACTGAAGAGAATCGAGAGAGCAACAAGAAAGCGAGCAGAAAAATATAAGAGATCACTAGTCAGAGCGAAGAGAAGGGACAGATACCTGGAGTAGCTGGATTAAAACCTAAAATCCAGTTTAGCCAAATAAATAATTAGTAAATCCATATTGTGTGGGCCGGTAGCTCAGCTGGAAGAGCGCCGCCCTCGCACGGCGGAGGCCCCGGGTTCAAATCCCGGCCGGTCCATCACCCCATCATCGTTACACTACTGCTAAGCCGATCATCAGCCATTGAATTAACTACTGCCCGTTTTCACCATCAGCTTCTGCTTCTCGACGGCTTTGTATATTGCTTTAACATATTCTTCCAATAGTACCCAGGCTAAGCTCGGATGTCACATTTGCTCGGCTTTCTGACCCTGCCAAGCTATTTGTAGATCCTTTAAACACACAATCTCCTCTAAGGGGCTAATATGCTTTATGATATATAGCCTCACCCCAAACTGCTCCTACACTGGAGGCGACTATATGCATCCTCACATAATGACTTTATCTTTAAGACTTCCCAACAGACAAAACCACCTGTCGAGCGTGTAGCTTTCGCCAAACACTATCCTGAAGACCAGCGATGCTATCCTCTCGATCCTCTTCCCTATTAGGGTCTTCATGTGGTTACCATGATAAATCTCGCTTTCCCTCTTATGCTGGCGAGTAGCTTCGGTAAGCTCTTTCTTGGCATCAAGTAGATCCAAGGGGCTACTCTCTGGCCACCGAGACTCTTGACTAAGCCTCCAACATGGTAGGTTCTACCCTTGACAGTTATTCTCTTGCCCTCCAGCAACACTCGGAGTCTCTCCCTCTCAAGTTTGTCCTTGGGGGGCTCCACCTTGATTACGGCTCGCTTATCTAGGCTCAGCACTTGCTGTGCATAGACTATCCCCTTGTAGAGTACCGCCTCCCACATGTATGGGCCTTCCTCCTCTACGGCTCGTGGAATCTTTGAGACTATCCTGGCATCTCTGAGAGTTCTTACTAGGATTACAGGCCTCACAGCAACCCTGTTCCTCACCATATAGATATGCATAGCGGCGGTCAACCTATAGTCGAGCAAATGCTTAGATGCAAGGTAGAGGGCCAGATACACCTTCTCACGTTCACCAAGATCCTCCACCCACTTTGGCAGCTGTACACATATAGCGCATTCACACTTGGGCTCGTCTATACATAGCGTCCAGCCCTCGAGAGCAGGCACAAGAACGCCAAGGTCAACCCTCATTCAACACTCCCCTCCCGCTGGAAACATTTTCTTAAGGAAGGCTTCAATCCTCCTCTTAGCAACCATATACTTTGGAGACTCCACTTCACCAGCAATCCCTCTAAGAAGACTGCGTACCTTCTCTGCATCAACCATGGCACCCATCACCTTAATAATAGGGGCTAAGTGCTCAATGGATAAGCCGAGAGCCTTAGCGACCAATGCGGCATGCCCCTCAAGAACCCTTAGCCCCTTAATTATTATCACATGCTCAAGTAGAGTTCTCGGAACGAAGAAGTCGTGTATTGGATAAACGATTTCTATAGGCTTACCCGCATCTATGTATAAGCCGCCAGCATCTGACACCCCCACGCTAAGACCGAGAGCCAGCATCCTCTCCTCAACCCTATTGTCGAACATCACCATAGGCTCATCAACGTACACGTCAATATCCTTAGTCTCATCAATGTATGAAGACGGAAGCCACCCCTGTACAATCAACGCATAAGTACCAACGATTACCGGCCTATAACCCAAGCGCTCAAGCTCTACGTAAACGCTCCTAATAATCCTCTCTAAGCCATGCATGCCTCCACCCCACAATAATGTTTTCTGCCAAGCGCATATAATGATTATACCTCTAGAAACTCCGCTTCATCCACCCTAACGCGACTTTCAAGAAGGCTTCTTATACTTCCTTCCTTGTACTTCATGAACCGAATGAAAAAGACTTGTTTAGACCATCAACTATTAAATATAAATTATAATATAAAATATTACTTTATTTTATTTAAAATTTTATTTAAAAATAAAAATAAAATGACTTGAGTGCTAGCTCTTCCATGAAGTACAGTTATTATTGCTTGAGAAATGTTAAATCCACTATGCTCTAGGCAAACAGCTACTATAAATGCAATGAACGAGTATATATAAGAAATTTGGGATTTCCCTGACCGCTAAATGAAGCTCGACAGAAACAGATCCAGCAAAAACCACTCACCGTTAAAACCTCAATGGGGTTGAAGTATTATGGTTAGATCTAGCGGCTGTATCGTTATCTTAATCATCGCACTGTTAAGGCTCTCTAGCCTAAGGTAGCTAGGGCTAGCGGAAGTTGAGGTGCTAGCGCTTAGTGAGTGCATTGATACGGGAGTTGAGGTGCCGTTGACCAAGCTAATACTGAATGTGAGTACATGCATGAACACGGCTAGTGGTACGAGGTCAATAAAAACAGCCATCAGTCTACAAGTACAGAGATTCTCTCACCGGATCTATCA